>JAYVRH010000524.1:0-4744 GCA_043776495.1 Cyclobacteriaceae bacterium | reverse complement strand
ATGCCATGTCCAAAATCTGAATGTTCTCAAAGTTTCTACCTTTGACACCCAGTCTGTTAATATGGCGGAGATTTTAGAAGAAAAGAAGAATAAAAACATTGGGTACGAACCCATTCTGGAGGGTATTCCGGACTGGCCTGTTTATCAGCTCAGCAAGAACAGGAAGGAATTCCTGGACGAAGTCACGCAAAAGTCAATTAAGCAGATCCGTTTGCTTCGTCCTTCGCGCAAGCAACTGATCGACGAACTGGAGGCAACGGTATTCAGGGAGCAGAACAGGCTCAAGCGAAATCGTTGGCGTGTCGATCCCAAAGATGAGCCGCGGTTTTGGTCGCGAATCAAAAATGAACTGATTGAGCTAAGCAATAAGATGCCGGAAGAAGCAGGAAAGAAAGAAGAGGAGCTTCTGCATGAAATTGTCCATCGATATGCTCAGGAGATCGCTGGAAATTTTACACCCAGTTCATATAAATTTGCACGGGTCGCCCTAAAGTTCTGGTTTGGAAGATTGCTCAATGGCGCCCGTGTAAAGAAATTCGGGGCGTATTTCCGAAGTCAGTATTCGCTGCGAGATAAAATCCATATTGTAGGCAAAGTAAAAATGCTTCGCAAGCTGGCGAAAGAAGGAACCGTTGTGATGGTGCCCACACACTTCAGTAACCTCGACAGCATTCTGATTGGCTGGGTCATTCATTCATTGGGCTTGCCCGCTTTTCTGTATGGTGCGGGCCTCAACCTTTTCAACATAAAAATATTCGCCTATTTCATGAACAGCCTCGGGGCGTATAAGGTGGACCGCAGAAAGAAAAATCTTCCTTATTTGGAAACATTGAGGATGTACTCCAACGTTGCCATCCAAAAAGGCGCACACAGTCTATTTTTCCCAGGTGGCACGCGCTCACGATCCGGGATGATAGAAAAACAGCTCAAGCTTGGGCTTCTCAGCACCGCCATCGAGGCTCAGCGAAATTTGTACCTGGAGAATAATCCTGAAGCGCGGAAAATATTTGTGGTGCCGGTCACGCTAAATTATCACTTCGTCCTTGAAGCACCTGAACTTATTGAAGACTATCTTCAGGTAAAAGGCCAGGATCGTTATTTCGCCGAGGAGGATAACCATGGAAGCTTCCAATTGCTCAAATTCCTGTTCAAATTTTTCACCAAAGGTTCTAGCATTTCGGTTTCAATAGGCCCTGGACTTGACGTCATGGGAAACTATGTAGACGACGATGGACATAGTATCGACGCCAATGGGCAGCGACTGAACCCTCGGGAATATTTTATGACCAATGGTGAGGTGACGGTTGACAAACAGCGGGAAAATGAATACACCCGGATGCTGTCAACAAGAATTGTAAGTGAATATCATCGCATCAACAGAATATTTGCCAGCCATGTAGTCGCGTTCATCGCGTTCGAATGGTGGCAGCGAAAATATCCCAAACTTGACCTCTTTGGCTTCCTCCGATTACCAGAAGAAGACCTGGAAATTCCTTACGAGGAGTTTAAAGCTGTGTTCAGAAGAATCCGAAAGGAAATCTACCAGATGAAGGAAACTGGGAAAGTGTATCATGCAACTCACTTAAGAGGTACTGCGGATGTGGTGATCAGGAGGGGAATAGAAAACGTTGGCATCTTTCACCTCAAACGTCCCTTGCTAATAAATAAGAAGGGAAACATCATTACCCAGGATCTCAATCTCCTCTACTACTATCACAACCGCCTTGTGGGCTATGAACTTGAGAAGCTCATCGGATAAACCAATTGGCGTAATTGGCGCAGGCAATTTTGGAACTGTCATCGCCAACATCCTGGCACGAAATCGAAAAGTGTTGTTATACGCAAGGGATGAAAGCACCGTCAAAAAGATTCTTGACAAGCGAGAAAACCGGGGGCACAAGATGCATAAAAACGTGCTCCCCACCAGCGAACTTGAATATCTTGCCACTCAGTGCGACGTGATCTTTCCAATTGTTCCTTCAGCCCATTTCAGGGACATGATGAAGAAACTCTCTCCCTATCTCCACCCCTATCATATTCTCATTCACGGAACCAAGGGCTTTGATATAAAATTACCAAAGGGCGAGACTCTTGAGACTGTAAAAACACTCAGCAGGAACCAGGTGAAGACCATGAGCGAGGTCATTCGCGAAGAGAGTGTGGTGGTCAGAGTGGGCTGCCTCGCAGGGCCTAACCTGGCAAAAGAACTTTCGCAAAGACAGCCGGGGGCAACGGTGGTGGCAAGCCATTTCCAGGAAGTGATACAAACTGGCAAAAGACTGCTTCGGAATGATCGCTTCCAGGTTTATGAAAATCATGACCTCCTCGGCGTTGAAATCGCCGGCGTTCTGAAGAATATTATTGCGATTGCTGCCGGAGCGCTCAGCGGGCTAGGCTCTGGCGAAAATGCTAAAGGACTCTTGATCAGCAGGGGTGCCGTAGAGATGGTTTATCTTGGAAAGGTGCTGGGTGGCGATACAAAAACTTTTCTTGGTGTGGCCGGCATTGGTGACCTTGTTACTACTTGTAACAGTCCCATGAGCCGAAATTATACGGTGGGGTATCGATTGGCTAAAGGTGAGAAATTAAAAGATATCCTTCGCGATATGGAAGAAGTAGCGGAAGGAGTGAATGCGATTCAAATTGTAAAAAAAATCAGTGACTTTTACAAAGTCCGCCCTTTGATCACCGACACATTATATAAAGTTTTATTTAAGGGCATGACAGTACAAGAGGCGCTCGACTACCTCATGCGCCACCCATTGAATGTAGATGTGTTGTTATAACTAGCACAAGCTCATATTTATTGATGCTATGTGAACCAATGTGTTCAAAATTCTGTAAAGAGTTATTCTTCCTCTGCCTATTAACAAATGGAGGGAATTCAGGCATTAATCAAGGTCTGACTCGTATGAAAACAGATCAAAATTTAAATTGCTGTGCACAATAGTGGTCATTTTATAAGCAACTCCTGATTTTGTCAGCGACGTCAGCGAGTTCTTCTTTGCTGAGTTTTAGCTTTGGATTAGCAAAATTCATGTCACTCATCGCGTTCATCGGAACCAGGTGAATATGAGCATGTGGTACCTCCATCCCAAGCACCGCTACCCCTACCCTTTTGCACTGCGTTGCCTTTTTTATTGCATGGGCAACCTTTCTTGAAAAAGTATGAAGGCCCGCCAAGGTCTGCTCATCTAAGTCAAAGATGTAGTCGACTTCATCTTTAGGAACGACCAGGGTATGCCCTATTGCAAGCGGCATGATGTCAAGGAAAGCAATGTTGAAATCATCTTCCGCCACAATGTAGGCTGGGATCTTCCGCTGAATGATTTTCGTAAAGACGGAAGACATCGTCAGAGGGCGATATTCACTATTTCAAATTCCAACTCCCCTGCTGGCGTCTTGATTTTGGCCAAATCTCCTTTCTTTTTTCCCAACAATCCTTTACCGATGGGAGACTGAGTGGAAATTCTTCCGGCTTTGAGGTCGGCTTCTTCTTCTGAAACCAATGTGTAGGTAACAGACGCTCCGCTCTTTTTATTTTTAATAGTCACTTTAGAAAGGATCGCGACAGCTGTGGTATCCAATTTGCTTTCATCAATCAACCGTGCGTTGGACAATAATCCTCCAAGCTGAGCAATTTTTGCTTCAAGGTGGCCTTGTGCATCTTTGGCTGCATCGTACTCTGCATTCTCGCTCAAATCACCTTTATCGCGAGCTTCCGCAATTTGCTTTGCGATATCTGCCCGGCCTTTGGTCTTGAGCATGTTGAGTTCCTTCGTCAACTTCTCCAAACCATCCTTCGTATAGTAGGATATACCCTTGCTCATAACAACTAAATTAACAAGATTATTTATTAAATCACCTTTTCGTATGACTTCCTGAAGGTGTGGTAAAAAAAGCAACAACGGCTTCGTTGCTGAAACCGTTGTTGCTCTAACAAATATAAGTATTTTTAATGTCTATACAAAATACTTAAGCTTCCATAAACTCAGGCGCTAACGCGTTTACCTGCTGCTGCAGTTCTTCATCAAACTTAGCCAGGTAGAGTGTCTTAGCCTTGGCCAATTGTTCGATCGTCAAACCTTTCGTCCCCCTGAAATCCGCCTTGTATAAACTTGCATTTTCAAAATCAGCTCCCATGAGGTAACTATTTTGCAAGTTGGCCTCCATCAGGTAAGCATTGGTGAAGTTTGTCTTTATTAAGAATGCATTTTCAAATTGCGTTCAAAACTGAACCCGCCCACAATGAGTGATATCATGATCAATACCAACAGGGAGGTCAGAAGGGGTTTCTCACCGATTCGGAACCTTACATGAGTTTGTGAAATCAAGAATCTGATTAAAGTAGCAATGAGATGGTGAGAAAATACACGGTGAGGCCAAGCAAATCATTGATGGTGGTAATGAAGGGACCAGACGCAACGGCAGGGTTAAATCCAAATTTGTTCAGGATTAAGGGTGTTATTGTTCCGATCAATGAGGCAAAAACGACTACGCTGAATAATGCAATTGACACAATAAGAGAAAGTTGATGGTTACCAAAAAGGAGCCAGTTGGCACCAAACACGAGTGTCGACAAAAAGAACCCGTTCAATAAAGCCACAAAAAGGACTTTAGTCAATCGCTGCCAAATACCTTCATCTTCAAATCCGCCGCTGGCCAAACTCTGGACAACCAATGACGAAGATTGGATTCCAACATTACCTCCAGTAGCCTGAATGAGGGGAACAAAAAAGGCGAT
>JAYVRH010000523.1:0-4745 GCA_043776495.1 Cyclobacteriaceae bacterium | reverse complement strand
AAATACCAAAGGTGATGCTGAAGATCAGCGCAGTACTTGCTTTGAGTGGGATATGATAATAGCCCATCAACCCGGCTGTAATCATCAGGGCGATCAGGTTGGGTATGAGCGAGATGATAATCATTCTCGCATTGGCAAACAGTGCTGCCATACTCAGGGCGATCAATGCAAATGCAAGGATCAGGCTCTCCCACAAATTGGCTACTAAAAATTTATTGCCCTTGATGAATAGCACGGATGTGCCCGTCACATTCACTTTCATGTCTGTACTTCCAAAGTGCTCATCTATTTTCGGTTGGATCACCTTTGAAATGAGCGAATCCATTCGCTTTGATCCAATGTCAACCATCTGGCAGCTGATGCGCATCTTCTGGAATGTGGAGTCAGTGAAAGACTTGAACAGCCCACTGTTATCAGTCTGGCCCTTCATGTAACGCAAAATAAATCCCTTCTCCGCATTGCTGGGCAATGAATAAAAATCCGGGTTGTTGTTATAAAACCCTTGCTTGGCCGCTTTCACCAAACTCACCATCGAAATTGGACGTGAGAGCACGGTGATGGAATCGAGAAAGTATTCAAACTCTTCGATTTTTTTCAGATTTTGGATTTGGAGAAGCCCGCGGCGCTTGCCCGTATCCACCAGGAATTCGATCGGCATGACACCGCTGAAATTTGCTTCAAAAAATTTCAGATCTTTTTTGATTTGGCTTTCCTCCGGAAGATCATCGACAATAAATGATAATGACTCCAGCCTGAGCATTCCAAGAAAAGAAACGACAGCGACACCCAATGTGACGATGTAAATAACGGCACGGTGGCGATGCACCATCAGATCGACTGTGCGGACAAACCATCCTAAAACTTTAATATCCAGGTGACGGAGGTGCTTGGGTGAAGGTTCCGGCAACCAGGTAAGAATGCCGGGGATCATCACCAGGCTGACAAAAAACAACGCGATGATATTGATGCCTGCCACGATGCCGAATTCGCGCAGAATGACGATGTCGGTAGCCAGCAATGTGAGGAAGCCGATGGCCACCGTCAGGTTGGTGAGAAATGTCGCAAGGCCCATGCGTTGTACCACGATCCTGATCGCATCTACTTTATTGCGGCTCTTCACAAACTCCACATGGTACTTGTTTAAGAGGTAGATGGCATTTGTAATGCCAATGGTCACGATCACAGGAGGGATCAATCCACTGAGCAATGTTATTTTGAATCCAAACAGCTTGATCGTACCCAATGTCCATACCACCATGACTGCAATCATCACCATGGAAAAAAGGACCGCCCTCACAGACCTGAAAAACAAAAGCATGATCAGGCCAGTAACAAGTGCCGATAGATATGTAAACATGCCCAATTCCCTTCGAACCTGCTGTGCAACCACAGATCTGATAAATGGAAGTCCTGCGTATCGAAGTTCTATGCCAGTGGACTTTGTGAATTCTTCTCCCAGTGCGTGAAGAGAATTTATTAATTCAACGCGTTTGGCAGAGTTGGCGATGTCTTTATTGACTGACACCAATAACCGTGTTGCTCCATTTTCGGTATTCGACAGCAACCCCAGGTATATCTTTTGTTTATGGGATTCGATCAGCAAACTGTCCAGTGCCGCTTGCGATGAAATCTCTTTTGGGAAAAGGTCTGAGGTAAAAAATTTTGTTTTCGCTGTATCTTTTAAAATAACCTTCAATTGCGGAAGGGAGAGCACATCATTTACGCCATCTATCTTTCGGATGCTTTCGCTAAGAAGCCTTAATTTTTGAAAATTATCTACCCGATACACCAGACTGTCCTTCATTCCCACTGCTACCAGGTTTCCATCTTCTCCAAATTGCTCCTTGAACTTGTTCAGGAAAATCATGTCCGGATCATTGGGTGGAACCGTTCGGGTAAAATCATAACTCATCTCCACCTTAGTGGCGTGGTAGCCCATAAAGGCCGTAATTATGACGATGCATCCCATCAACGGAAGGCGAAAACGAATGATGCTATCTGCGATGCGGGACCACACTTGATAATGGCAGTTTTAGAACCGGCAAATGTAAAGAATTCCGTCTGTTTTTAAGGGTGTTTTGAGCTCTAAGGCAGGTCAATCCGTTTTTGCTCCACGGCCACCTATTTTTTCCCTATTGAGAAGGAGCGCTTAATAAGAAATCCCTTTAATCTTTCGATAAAGTGATAGCGCATGCCGGTCGGTAAGACCGGAGACAAAATCGATCACCTGGCGAAGCATGTTGTACTTATTTTGGCTTTGCAGAATGGCGCTCCTTATCTCCGCCGGGAAAAGGAGGGAGAGGTTATCGTATTTTCGAGACCTTCCTTTTTGCAACAAATGATTTCCTGCCGCTAAGAACTCATCCAGGAGGCCGGGAAGGACCTCATGGCCAGAGGCCTCAATCTCAACAACCTGACGGGAACGATAAATTTTCTGAATGGAAATCGCGCTGATGGTCTTCAATGCATCCTTGAATTCGCAGAGGTCGATGAGCGCATGATCATACTTTCCACTTAAAATGTCGGGTTCATGTGCCAGAAAGATTTCAGTACATGCATCAATCAGTTCGCCAATGCTCATCGCTCGCAGGGTTCCCAATTTCTTATTCAAGCCTTCATCCCCTGCCAGTTTTGCACGATTCAATTTATCTTTCAAAATCGGAGCCAGCAATTCTACAGTGTCATCAAAGCTCACCAGACCCAACCGGCAACCGTCTTCCAGGTCGATGATGCTGTAACAAATATCATCCGCGGCCTCTACCAGAAATGCGAGGGGGTGGCGACACCAGGCTTCCCCTCCCTTTGGTAACAATTCCAATTGATTGGCCAACGCTGAGAAAATTTCTTTCTCAGTTTGAAAGAACCCGAACTTCTTTTGGCTTTTTTTTGACTTGTCTCTTGACGGGAAGAGTGAAGGACAAGGATATTTTGTAAAAGCTCCCAGCGTGGCAGCGGTAAGTTTCATGCCATATTCATGTTGATTCATGATGCGAAAGCCTTGCGCGTTTCCTTCAAAATGGATCAGGTCATTCCATTCAGTTTCATTCATATTTTCTTTGAATGAAATATTCTCAAGAAAAAAATCAGACAACGCATCTTCACCTGCATGACCAAAGGGTGGGTTGCCGAGGTCATGGGCGAGAGAGGCAGCTGCCACGATCGCTCCAAAATCAAATAGAGAAAAATCAGAAGCCAATTCCGGATGACGTTGAAGGACCGCCCCCCCTACCCTCTTTCCCAATGACCGTCCTACACTGGAAACCTCCAGACTGTGGGTAAGTCTTGTATGAACAAAATCGTGTTCAGGAAGTGGATGAACCTGGGTTTTATCTTGCAACCTCCGAAAAGGATGAGAGAAAATGATACGGTCGTAGTCTTGTTCAAAAGCGCTGCGGGAAGATTCTGATGAAATTGACTTTTGGCCAAGCCTGCCTGCCGAAAGAAGTGTTTTCCAGTTCACGATTTAAAACAAGTTGAGTATTTTGTTCCCGCCTCACTGGCAAGCTGAAACAAATTTCATGATTTTAAACTAAACCACCTCCCCACCCCCTACTTTTGACATTATGTATAAGGCACAAATCGGCCAAAAAGCGTTTGACATCGTGCGTGATCAGGAAACCATGGTGGTAAATGGAAACCCACTTGACTGGGACCTCACATCCCTGGGCAATGGTCACTATCACATCCTATATCGCAACAAGGGCTATCGCGCTGAAGTGGTTAGAACAGACCGTGAGGCAAAGACCGTCGAGCTTAAAGTCAATGGAAAAAAATATACGATCCAGCTTCGCGACAAATTCGACCTCTTATTGGAAAAGATGGGGATGACCAACAGCGCTGCCGCGAAAGTGAATGTAATTAAAGCTCCGATGCCAGGGCTGATCATCGATCTTCGCATTAAGGTGGGCGACTTTGTGAAGGCGGGTGATCCATTGCTTGTGCTGGAAGCAATGAAAATGGAAAATATCATTAAGGCTCCCGGAGAAGGGACCGTAAAACAAGTGAAAATAAAAAAGGGAGATACGGTGGAGAAGGGGCAATTGTTGGTTGAGTTTTAGGGGAGTTGAAAGCTTAAGGCTTAAAGTAAAAAGTGAATGGAATATGATAATCTTAAAAGGGCGTTCGATACATTAAAGAGTCTTAATTTTTTTCACAGACTGTTTGGATGGGGTAAGATCAAGTCGCAACTGATTGATGCGAATGGTGATTTGCATCGACTATTTTCAGCCATTGAGAATGTGAAGTCTGAAAACTCCAAACTTGCCACAGCTTCAGAAATTGAAAAGGCTTCTATAAAAAATCTTCAGGAAACCGCCAACCGCCTCAGCACGGAAGTACAGGTGATAAAACAATCAAATGCTACGCTGTCTAAACAGTATGAAGACAGCCTGAAAGATATTGCAACGCTCAAAGAATCTAACAGCAGCTTTCTGAAAAGAGGAACGGAATTATCGAATGAGCTCGCCGTAACAAAACAAAAATTTGAAAATGCCGACGTTAATTTTCAAAAAGCGCGTAATCAGATAACTCAATTGGAAAAGGATGAGGAGTTTCGCAAACAGGAGCATTCGAATGCGATTTCATCTCTTAGACAAATCCAGGAAAAGATTCAGAGAGACCGTGACCGTGAGGTGGAAGAGAAGAACCGGATTGAGTTTGAAAAACTAAAAAAACTCAAAGAAACCTGGCTCAACCATGAAGAAAATGTAAAAAACAGGATCAAGACCATCTGCAGTCAATACACC
>JAYVRH010000522.1:0-4747 GCA_043776495.1 Cyclobacteriaceae bacterium | reverse complement strand
TTAAGCTTCCGGTTTTCCTCCTCAAGCTCCTTGACACGCTTGAGATCATTCAGCTCCATTCCGCCATACTTGGCTTTCCAGTTGTAGATCGTAGCCTTAGAGACGCCGTGCTCTCTGGCTACGTCCTGGATGTTCTTGCCAGCATCATATTCCTTTAGAATGTTGAAAATCTGGGCTTCTGTAAATCGTGTTTTTTTCATAGTTAACAGTTTAAATTTAAGACTTCCGTCTAATCTCAAACTGTCCTATTTTCGGGGAAGCTTACATTTAGACCAATGACAGAAGGAGTTGAATTGCACGCTTCGTTTGAAGAGGATGGAGATAAAACTAATTTTACTTTCAGCGTTGTTCATCCGACAGAAGACTATGCTAAACAGCAAGAGAAAATGGGCTTCTACAACGGCTGGGGTTCTGCGTTTGACAGGATGGAAACTTTGTTAAATAATCTCACTAAATAATAAATACGATGGAATTTAAAATCAATTTTATTGCGGTACTGGCTGTAGTTGCTATTAACTTTATCCTGGGGTTTGTTTGGTACACGGCTTTATTTGCAAAATCATGGACAAAGGAAATGGGCTATGACCCTAACATGAGACCTGATAAAAAGACAATGCTAAAAGGAATGGCATTGATGATTTTCGGTAATTTCCTTTTTGTTTGGGTGCTCGCATGGACGATGGCGGGATGGCAATTTATTCCTAATGCAAAAGAAATGGGACCCATGGTGAATGGAGTTAATTCAGCTATTTTTCTTTGGTTAGGTTTTTTTGTCCCTGTTCATTTCAGGGGTATCGTTTGGGAGAAGAAGTCGTGGAAACTTTTTGGAATAAATGCAGGGTATCACTTAGTTTCATTATTGATAGCCGCCCTTATTCTTGCGTATTGGGCATAACTACTTAAGCATGGCCTACAACGAAAAACTTGCCGACAGAATAAGAGAATCTCTCTCTGAAATTTCTAAAATAGAAGAGAAGGAAATGATGGGAGGACTAACTTTCATGGTGAAAGGGAAAATGTGTGTAGGAATTATCAAAGATGAAATGATGTGTCGCATTGACCCGACCATTCACGAAAAAGAAATTGAAAAGCAAGGTTGCAGAACTATGGACTTCACCAAACGACCAATGAAAGGTTATGTAATGGTGGACGACACGGGGATGAAATCAAAAAAGGATTTTGACTATTGGATTAATCTTTGTCTCGAATTCAATAAAAAAGCAAAGACAACAAAAAAGAGAAAGTAAGTTTTAGTTTTCAAACTACGTTTGGTGTCGTGGGACAGTGACGTGCAGGTCGGGCTTGATTTCGCTTCGCTCCATTTTCAAGCCCTCCTAAGCCTGCCACTGCTTATGCACTCACGTAATATTGAGCGCAGTCGAAGGTCATATTGAGCGAAGCCGAAGGTCATATTGAGCGAAGTCGAAATTGATATTGAGCGAAGTCGAAATTGATATTGAGCGAAGTCGAAATATTAATCACTTGCCATCAAAAACAAAGGTAGCTGTGCAAAATCCTGGTAGAATGGATGCAATCGTTCGGTATCATAGTGCTTTGCCACATTGACCAGCTTCTTTTTACTCGTTACTACTTCAATCGGCACATGATCATATCGTCCGTTTTTCAAAACCACCAACCGGCCATGAATCCCTTTCAAGATCAGGTCCAACGCCATGGTACCAAACGCCATTGGCACAATCGAGTCGATCGCATCGGGGTCACCGCATCGTACAAGATATCCAAGCTTCTGGTTGATCGTCTCGATGGCGCGGCCCTTGTTATATTTTGGTGACAACTCTTTTAACTTGGCAGATATCATATCTCCGATGCCACCCAGTTTGGCATGACCATAGGCATCTTTTTCGGCGCCTTCAAACATCATCTCGCCTCCTTCAAACGTGGCCCCCTCCGAAACCATGACAATCGAGTATTTACTGGGGTTATCATTCCGATCTTCCACCATCTTTTCTGTCAAATTTTCAATGTTAAAGGGATGCTCCGGAATCAGACACCGGTTAGCTGCCCCTGCCATTGTAGGCAATATGGCTGTAAACCCAGCATACCTGCCAAATACCTCCAGCACCATAAAGCGTTCGTGAGACCCTGCGGAGGTGCGCAGACTGTTGGTCATGTGAATGGTTCGTGTAACACAAGTACTGAAGCCGATGCAATAATCTGTACCGGGAACATCATTATCCATTGTTTTCGGGATGGCATTGACATTCACTCCTTGTTTAAATAAATGGACCGCATAGCTCAATGTATCATCACCCCCGATCGCAATCAGGAAGTCAATGCCGAGCCATTCCAGATTTTTGATTACTTCCTTCGTCAAATCATTGGTGTCAGCTTTGTACACATCTTTGAGATGATCCGGGACTCTGCTTTTAGACACGTGGCTTGGCCTGGTTCTGGAAGAATGGAGGAATGTACCTCCGGTCCGGGCAGCCCGGTCGACCACAGGTCTTGAAAGTTCAACAAAGTTTGAGCTGTTGTCGAATTTCTCATCCCGTACCATATCAATGATACCACCCCATCCTTTTCTCAACCCAATTACTTTATAGCCCTCGCGCATGGCTCTGACCGTGACTGCCCTGATGGCGGGGTTTAAGCCGGGGACATCACCTCCACCTGTGAGAATACCGATTGTTCCTTTTGAAATTAAGTTTGCCATGATTTGATTTATTTAGCTGGAATAATAATGGGCCGTAACTTACTTAAAAGTAGAATCATATTAAATTGTGTCGAAAAAAAATACGACCCCGGCAAAAAATTTCACCGGCTGGAATTTGATTCAGTTCCGCTGAACTCCGAAGTGCCTAGCCTCATATGGGGGCAGGAAAGACGGAACCATATAGATTCAAAAGTTGATTTTATTCCCCGCAGGAGCCCCATCTTAACGAATTGTTTTTTATGCGTAACTTGAAATACACTTAGACGAAGCCCGGGCAATTCAGATCAAACAAATTATTATGAGCCATTCAACCCGATTTATTACCCTCATCATCGTCTTCTCGCTGAGCTTCACATCGTGCCAAAAGAAGGGTTCCGAACAGTCCAATGAAAAAAAGTTAATGAGAGCCTTGATTGTGGACGGTCAGAACAACCACGGCATCTGGCCTATGACCACCATGATGATGAAGACCTATCTGGAAGAAACCGGGATGTTCACGGTGGAGGTTGCAAGGACAGCATTTACCTGGCAGGGGCCTCACAATGATGATGACGACAATTTTGGGGCAGAGCAACGGAGTCGATTAATTAGAGAATTTCCAATTGCGGGTGTCAAGGAAGTAAAGCCCACAGAGAAACCAGTTGTGGACCCGGATTTCAAACCTAATTTTTCTGCGTATGATTTGGTCATTTCAAACTTCGGTTGGACTGCCGCTCCATGGCCGAAGGAAACTGAAGCGGCCCTCGAACAGTTTGTAAGCAATGGGGGAGGGTTGGTCATTGTTCATGCAGCAAATAATTCGTTTCCGGATTGGCTTGAATACAACAAGATGATTGGCTTGGGTGGCTGGGGCGACAGGACAGAAAAAAATGGTCCTTACGTTTATTATGATAAGGCAGGAATGCTCTTACGTGACAGTGCTGTTGGACCTGGGGGTTCGCACGGCCATCAACATGAATTTCTGATCACGATTCGGGACTCCTCACACCCGGTGACGCAGGGGATGCCGGCAAATTGGCTACATGCTAAAGATGAATTGTATGATCGACTGCGGGGGCCTGCTGAAAGCCTCAGCGTGCTGGCGACCGCCTTTTCCGACATTGAAAAAAATGCTTCCTTTTTTTCCCCTCTGAAAGGTACTGATCGGCATGAACCGATGATGCTCGGAACCAGCTATGGCAAAGGCAAAGTCTTTCATACACCATTGGGCCATACTTATTATTCTATGGAGTGCGTGGGATTCATTACGCTTTTACAGCGAGGAGCGGAGTGGGCAGCAACTGGCTCGGTGACGCAAACCCTGCCCGGTGATTTCCCGACAGGAGAAAAGGCGAGTGTGCGGAAGTTTAATGGTGGACTCTAACTAATTAATTTCCTTTAGCTTGAATACAAACACAAATACACCACATAATGGAAATAACCAAAAAGCAATTACAGTATATCGGTATATCCCTTTTCTTTGGAGCGGCCATTCTAGGACTTTTTTCTTATAATGAATGGCTATATTCCGGCATGGGATTATTGGGTGTGCTGCTCAGCATACCATACTTCATAGAAAAATCGAAGCAAAAGAAAGGGAAGTAGGCTGCCTTTGCCTTGCAAAATTAAACCACCTGTTGCAGTATATCTTTTTAAAATTTAGTAAATTCACGGAACCAGAATTAGCTCCAACAATTTATGAGACACATTTCATTGATTATTAGAGATTATGATCACTTCCAAAAGAATAAAAAGGAATTTGATCTTGCTAAATCGTATGCCATTATCAGCAATGAACGAATTGAGTTTGACAAAATTAAGCACGTTCAGAACAGTACCAGTGAGGATGGATTATTTTTTAATAATGTAAACATCTTTCCGGGGGCCATTTTGCATTGTCATGTTAATTTGGATCATTCCCTTCTTGGAAAAGAATCATAAGATAGAGTGATTTCAATGCGACTTACTCTTCGACCCAGCGGTGAAATGTGCGCCTGAAATGACCGCTCTTCCAATCGCTTGACTCCAATTTTTTTTCTCACAATTCCTGACCACCTTCGAGGCTGGACAATGACTGAATAAATTGACGAATAC
>JAYVRH010000521.1:0-4763 GCA_043776495.1 Cyclobacteriaceae bacterium | reverse complement strand
CCACCAGATATACAACTTCGCTACCAGCAACAGCCCTTTCTGTCTGCTCATAGTTCAATAAATCAGCCTTTACCAACTCATCAGAAGGGTTTATTTTTTTTGGCTTTCGGCTTACCTGACGTATCTGTTGCGTGTATGAGGTTAGGTGTTTGGAAAGCCCTTGCGCAATGACTCCGTTCGCTCCGAGAATAGTTTGCATGGGATATTTGAAATTAGAGAAAAGAAAATTGAAGTTCAAAGTTAATGTATGTCATTGCTCAAATGTTGGCGTAACCTGAAAAAATGATTTTTCCCGCAATAGCCCTTCTGTCGTCAGCCTGGTTGCTCATTTCTCTGCTCTACTTTGGCACAAAGCTGCCTGCTTACCGACATGTCAAAAATACCATCAGCGAAGTGGGCGAAGTGGGATCTTCTTTCCAAAAAGCAGTGGGATACGGCGTTTTTCTTCCTGTAGGTGTACTTTTATTGGCAATGAGTTTGACTTTGTATTTTCAAGGTCTTCACAATAACTATTTGTTGGGGCTTTGCGGTGTTAGTGGTTGTGTTGGAATCGGCTATGTGGTCGCAGCACTATTCCCCTGCGATCCGGGCTCACCATTAACTGGAAGCACGCGGCAACAAATTCACAACTTCGGAGGAGTTATTGAATACCTGGGAGGCTCGTATTTTTTGATTAGCACATCTCTGCAGTTTATCGCTACCGTTGGGTACTGTGTTATGTCCGCAGCCGTTGCAATGTCCTTTTCATTTTCCGCTGCGTGGCGTGGTCTTATTCAACGAATCGCTGAACTTGGCTTGTTTGCGGCAATCGTTTTCCTAAGTATCATAAAATAGAAATGATGTATCTCGCATGTGTCGAGTGTATGTTGAACAATTTTTGCGCTCGACTTATTCTGACTTAATACACCAGTAACCAGAACTTGATTTAAAGCGATGTCATCCGTACCAGACCTCCGCCTTCAAACCACGACGCACCAGATTCTGAGCATTGCAATGCCCATTTCTTTGGCGTTGCTGGTGCCACAAATTAATTTTATCACAAATAATATTTTTCTAAGCGGCTTGGGAGAAAAAGAACTCGCCTGCGCAGGAATCACCGGCGTATTCTACCTCATCTTTGCAGTGATCGGCAATGGGTTAAACAATGGATTGCAAGCCCTGATCGCCCGCCGGGCAGGTCAAAATCTACCAAAAGAAATAGGAGAACTTTTCTTTCATGGCGTTTGGGTGGCACTCATCATTGCAGCAATGGGTATTCTAATCACGTATGCCATTGCGCCAATGATTTTGCGCGCAACCATTCACAACACCGAGATGGCAGACCTGGTGATCCATTTCGTGCTCATTCGCATCTGGGGGCTGCCTTTCCTTTACTTGTACATCATGCGCAATGCGCTCTTGGTTGGTACCAACCAGACCCGCTTCCTTGTTTGGGGGACGATGGCCGAAGCCTTCACAAATATTTTCCTCGACTATGGCTTAATCTATGGTCACTTTGGAATGCCGGCACTTGGCTTTGATGGTGCTGCCTATGCCTCGATCATTGCAGAAGCGACCGGCTTAGGGGTGATCTACTATGTGATCCACATCAAAAAATTGCATCAGCAATTTGCCTTCTTTGAACAGACGAAGCTTAAGTTCTCAACCTTCAAACTTATTCTTGTCCAATCTTCCCCATTGATTGCACAGTTTGCCATCAGCATCATCACCTGGGAATATTTTTATATCCTGGTCGAGCACCATGGTGCACGTTCCCTGGCCATCTCCAACACGATGCGAAATATTTTTGGGATCGCCGGAATTTTTTCCTGGTCATTTGCCGCGACCACCAACACCATGGTGAGCAACATCATCGGCCAGGGCAGGCAAGAAGAAGTATTGCCCCTCATCAGGCGCATTGTGAAAATTAGCCTGCTTTGTTCCTCGATCATTGTTGTCCTGCTGAACTTATTCCCATCCTTATTTCTTTCCTTTTTCGGACAGGGGGACGAATTTATTTCCGAAGCCATCCCTGTCGTGCGGATTGTTTCTCTGGCATTGATAATGATGTCTTTCGGTGTCGTGTGGCTCAATGCCGTGACTGGTTCAGGCAATACCGGAGTAAACCTGATCATAGAGATCATTACCATCACGCTTTATTGTGTGTATGTTTTTGTTGTCCTCGAGTACCTGAATCTGCCAATTACCTGGGGCTGGGTCAGCGAGTGGGTTTATTGGATGAGTATGTTTACCATGGCTTACTTCTATATGAGGTCTGGGCGATGGAAGGGAAAAAAGATCTAAGTTGAAGCATCATAACTGGAGTTACATTAACCATTAAATCTCCGCATTCTTCTTAGCGTTCTTTGCGTCAAAAAATCAAAAGACATGCGTAACTCCAATTCATAATTTGAATCAAATTTTTTTTCATTTAAACTGTTAAAGAAACCAAGTATGTGGTCGCGTATTATTAACTTTGCTTAATTGTTGAAGCAGAGCAAATCAGCAAGAAACAATTCGATCTTGCTGAAAACCATTGGTACCATCTTTTGAAAAAATATTATGTCTTTTAAAAACAGATTCACAGCCCAGGACCTTGACCGGATCAAGGCGGCAGTAAAGCAGGCAGAGGAAAAGATATCCGGTGAGATCGTCCCTGTGTTTGTTGAACGCAGCGGCTTTTACACGATTGCGAATTACCGCGGCGGGATGGTAGCGGCAGCTCTGGCGTTTGCAACCATAATCGTCATCGACCGTTATGTTTCAGAATTTTCAATTGTAGATCCCCTCTTTATTTTCCTGCTCGTCATTCTCAGCGGGTTACTAGGAGCCGTGGCTACCCATACCATCGAATTCCTGAAGAGATTCATGCTCAGCCAAGTCAATATGGATCAGGGCACCCGTAAACGTGCCGAAACTGCTTTCCTTGAAGAAGAAGTTTTCAATACAAGGCACCGTACGGGCATTATGATCTTCGTATCCTTCTTCGAGCATGAGGTGATTGTAATCGCTGACAGGGGTATCAGCAAGGTGGTGGAGCAAAAGGAGTGGGACAAAATGGTGCAAAAAATCATTGAGAAGATCAGAATGGGCAAAGTAGCGGATGGCATAGAAGCAGCCATACTCCGCTGCGGTGAAATACTGCTTGAAAATGGTTTTGTTAAAACCCCTGACGACATCAACGAATTGCGCGATGATCTGCGCATTGAAAACTGATTTGAAAAATATCTTTTCCCTTACTACCCGAATCGCATGAACCGCCTGATATTATTTTTTGCATTCATATCCTTCATCATTTTTTCACAACATGCAGTTGCCCAGAAGGAAATTCCGGAGCTTCAGAACTTACGAATCCACGATGAAGCCAATATACTTTCGCAACAAACCGTCAGTTACCTTGAACAGCGACTAAAGAACTTTGAGGATTCTACCACCAATCAGATTGCGATCCTCATCGTGCCTTCTCTGGAAGGAGAGGTTCTTGAATCCTATTCCCTCCGTGTGGCGGAAAAGTGGAAGCTAGGAACAAAAAATAATGACAATGGGGCGCTCTTAATTGTTGCCATCCAGGATCATGGAGTTCGAATTGAAGTAGGTCAAGGCCTTGAGGGGCCCTTACCGGATGCGATGTGTAGTCGGATTATCCGCAATGAGGTGGCGCCCAATTTCCGCAACGGCAACTACGATGCCGGCATCATTGCCGCGGTGACCGCGATAACGCAAGCCATTAAAGGAGAGTACAAGGGGGACGATAGGCCTGTTAGGAAAAGAAATAGCAAGGGCAGCGGATATTTAACCATCCTCATTTTGCTTATTTTCATTCTCTTCAGATTCTTTTCCAGAAATAATAGAGGCGGCGGCAACGGTTGGTCTGCTGGGGCAGGATTTCTCCTCGGAAGCGCAATGGGCGGTGGTGGATGGGGTGGCGGTGGTGGTGGTGGTGGCGGCTTCTCGGGCGGTGGCGGTAGCTTTGGAGGGGGCGGAAGTAGCGGCAGCTGGTAGTATTTGTCGCAGATTCAAAGACCTGGGCAAAGTAAAACAATGTATCTAACTTTGAGTTACCCGAATTGCCCACGCTCACCCATAGCCCTAAAGGGCGCTTGCGCGCGGTTCTCCCTTTGGACGGGAGGGTGCGCGAGGGATAGAATATTTAGTTAGATGGAATTTATTTCTATTCAGCTATTTGTATCAATTAACTTCAATCCTACTTGCCGTCAGACTATTTTTGCGGCGTTTAAATCCTAGTCCTACGTATTCTGAAATCAATTCACGCTGAATCAATTATTATGAAGAGAGATAAAGTCATTTTCGACCTCATCGATAAAGAAAAACACCGCCAAGAAAGCGGCATTGAGCTCATCGCTTCCGAAAATTTTGTTTCTGCCCAGGTAATGAAAGCCCAGGGCACCGTGCTCACAAACAAATACGCTGAAGGACTACCGGGCAAGCGTTACTATGGTGGCTGCGAAGTGGTAGATGAAGTGGAGCAATTGGCCATCGACCGGGTAAAAGAACTTTTTGGTGCAAGCTGGGCCAATGTGCAGCCACACTCCGGAGCCCAGGCGAATGCCGCAGTGATGCTTGCATGCCTAAAGCCTGGCGACAAAATATTAGGCTTTGACTTATCTCATGGTGGTCACCTGACACATGGGTCTTCCGTAAACTTCTCAGGAAAATTATATCAACCTTCATTTTACGGAGTCGAACAGGAGACTGGGTTGATTGATTTTGATAAGGTGATTGAAATCGCTCAACGCGAAAAACCAAAGATGGTGATCTGCGGA
>JAYVRH010000520.1:0-1502 GCA_043776495.1 Cyclobacteriaceae bacterium | reverse complement strand
TGGCGATGATGTAAACGACTATTTCGCCATGGAGATAAAAGACCCCGTGACGGGCGAGGTGAAGAATATTTTGCCCAACGACAATTGTGTATCCAGATTCGAGGGAGTACGCATTTACAATCGTTGGGGCAATCAGGTGTTTCAAAGTCAAGAGCGGAATTTTAAATGGTATGCCGATGGAGAGGCCGCGGGCGTGTACTACTACTTTCTGAATTTCACGAAGAAGGAATATAAGGGGTCGCTGTCGTTGAGGTATTGACGATTTACGATTTTGGATTGACGATTTACGGATGTACAATTGACGATCTTGAACTTTGATCTGAAACACGAGGCACTGGCGCCCAAGTCAACACTAACACCTACTCAACAACCGTACTGGTGCCACTAGGGTTCTCTAAATCGTAAATCTAAAATCGTCAATCGTAAATCTAAAGGGGCGGTATAATTTACGATTGACGACGTATGATTTATTGACGATTTTGGACTTACGACTGCAACTTTATAGCCGAACCTCCTTCACCAAAAATTCCTTCACATACGCATCCTTGTCTTTCCAGGAGACCTTCAGCCACACGTCTTCTTTTCCGTTGATTTGCAATTGATGCCCTTCACCGATGATGGCTATCACAGAGGCCCCTGCTGACGGGCCGCTCATTAAATAAGTTTGGCCACCTGATACAATGCCACGGGCTGATTTGCTGCTGAAGTTAACATGAAAGAAGAGCAGCGTGAGGACAAACATCAGCGCGATCGCAGGGAGGGCTGGTTGGTTATTTTTCTTCATTCGCTGATAGTATATCAAAGCCAGCAGGAAGGCACCGATGGAGGCGATGATCAGGGCGATGGAAGAATACTGTTCTTGCAGCCATGCGAGTATTTTTGTGGACTCGTTGGTTTCGTAGCCTTCGAGGTTATTTTTTTGAGCGAGTTCCTCCATTTTCTTCAGGGCCTGGGAGTCATCGGTGGCCAGGAAATAGAGGTTGAGGTAATACAAGGATTCACCGAGGTGTCCCAGACCTTCCTGGATGTATGCCATCTTCAAAAACATGGAGGGGGAATATTGGCCTCCGGCGTGGAGGGATTGGTACACTTCGAATGCTTGAGTGTATTGGCGGCCTGCATAGAGCGAATCGGCCCTTGATAATATGTTGGGTGCAGATGAACCGAAAGCCTGTGTGCCAAAGGCGATGGTGAGGACGACCAGAATTTTACAAACCCACTTTTGCATTATTTTCACTTCCTGTTACCTTTGCGGGCTCAATTACGGAAAAGCCTTTAAAACGGCCAACTGTAAGGTTGGGTTGAAGCCGAAAGGGATCAATCTACAAGGTTATAGCAGAATTTTGAAAGCCGGATTTGTTTTGATTGTTAGTTCAAAGCTCCGGTCTAAATGGACAGCGTCGGCCGTAGCTCCACCTCGGAGGCAAGGACGATCTCGTAGCTCAGTTGGTAGAGCAATACACTTTTAATGTATGGGTCCTGGGTTCGAATCCCAGCGGGGT
>JAYVRH010000519.1:0-1504 GCA_043776495.1 Cyclobacteriaceae bacterium | reverse complement strand
CAACTCAATGCCCAGTCCCGGTGCAGAAAGAGGCACAGGTGCATAGCCTTTGTCAATGAGTTTTCTTCCGTCGGTGGTTTTCACCATACCTTCCCACCAAGGGAGATCCACGGAGTGATGCTCCAGCGCAAGGAAATTTTGTGTGGCAGCTGCACAATGTACATTGGCCATAAAAGAAATAGGTGTTCCAGCCTGATGCATCGCCATCGCAATGCCTTTCTCTTCCGCATAGTCTCCAATTCTCTTGGTCTCCAGCAGTCCGCCAGATGAAGCGAGGTCAGGGTGGATGATATCCACCGCATGATTGTCGATGAGCGGTTTGAAGAATTCGAGGAGGAAGATATCTTCTCCGGTAAGGGTCGGAGTTTCCAATGCTTCTGTAATTGTTTTATGCTGTTCTGTATACTGCCATGGCACCATGTCCTCTAACCAGGCCAGTCTGTATTTGTCAAGCGCTTTGCCCAGACGAATGCAATTGTTAACATCAATGTGTCCATAGTGATCCGTTGAGAGCGGAATTTCGTATCCCACCATGCTGCGCACATTGGCCACGATCTTGGCAAGTTCCTCCAATCCTTTTTCCGTGATCTGAATTCCAGTAAAAGGATGTCGTGTATTTGCATACGACATATAACCGCCTTGCCATTGGCTGGTGCCTTCCTTAAAAATGTTAGGATTGACGAGTGTGCCGGGAATATTTTTCAATTCATTGATAGAGACGTCCATTTTTAACCAGGAGTATCCCTGGGTTTCAGTGCGAAACTTGATCAACTTCATTTGTTCCTCCGGGGAGCTGGCTTCGGGAGTATCAGCATAGATTCTGATGGAGTCCCTGTACCTCCCGCCTAATAATTGCCAGGCGGGTACATTATATGCCTTGCCGCATAAATCCCATAGTGCCATTTCAACGCCGCAAACTCCTCCTGCTTGTCGTGCCTGACCTCCGAATTGCTTAATGATCTTAAATATTTTTTCAACGTTGCAGGGGTTTTCACCCAGGATGCGACTCTTCAACATCAATGCATATCGTGGATCTGCTCCATCCCGTACTTCACCAAGTCCGTAGATACCCTGGTTGGTATCAATGCGGAGCATCGCAGTTTTACCCAATACGGTTGTTACACAATAACGCAAGTCAGTGATCTTCAAATCAGACGGGCTGGATGCTTTTTGAACTTTTGAAGTAGTTTGTGCAATGCTGTCTTCGTACGTCAAGCCCATCAGGCCAGTCATGGTGATGCCGCCAAGCGCAGTCTTCTTGAGAAAATTACGACGGCTATCATTGGTTGCGGGGCTGTCGATTTCGGCTTGTCTTGCTAAGGCCGCTTCCTTCTCCCGTTCCTTATTCTTTTGTGCAATTTGTTGAATGATGCTTTTCATGATAATGTAGGTTTAAGGTTGATCATTAATAGTTATGTGATTTTAAATAGTCATCGAGTTCTTTTTTGGGCATGGGCAACTTGCCAGGATAAGAATTTAGCCAATTGACAAAATCTTTCCTTAT
>JAYVRH010000518.1:0-1506 GCA_043776495.1 Cyclobacteriaceae bacterium | reverse complement strand
AAAAAGAAAAAGGTCAAACTGGTATCTGCTGATTCCAAAACCACCCAGGTCCAATGAAAGAGAAGCGGATTTGCCATTCACAGAGGTGAGTTGGAATTGCCTGATCAATGCTGGATGCAATTCTTCGGGGAATGCCCCAAGGGATTTTAAGTAGGGCACAACTTCATTGGAAATGTATTCACCACAAACGCGATGAAAGGGGTAAGCTCTTTTCTCGAGGAGGGTGCAAGGTAACCCCGAATGGGTTAGGTGAATCGAAGCGATCAAACCCGCCAGCCCGCCCCCCAGAATGATTATTTTTTTCTCCGACACCCGCTAAAACTAATGATTTGGTTGTGCAGGTGAAATGTTTACAAGATTGTTTTGATGGATAAAATAATTACCGGGTTACTTCTTTCAATTTCTGGCACTAATCGTTTGATAGATGACTATGGCTAAGTGCGGTAATTTGCAGGAAAGGTGGAAAGTGCTGGTGGTGGGGAATAATCCCATTGAATTAGGTCATGTTTTTGATCGTCTGCATGGGATTCAGGACAAAGTCATCTCGACTGAGATGGCCTTTGATCTTAAGTCAATCCTGCAGCGGCTGGTGTGGTTTCGTCCGCAACATATTTTGATTGATGATAATATCGGAAGAAGCGCACTGCAGGCCATGGTGTCTATGCTTCACAACCGAAAGACCCGCAATGTTCCTATCACGATTTTAAAGAGTTCAAATTATCAGGAGGCCATCAGCGCCGGAGTAATGAACTATGTGCTGAAGCAAAACCTTACAAGCGAATTGTTATATCGTGAACTTCTGAATTCTCTTCACTTTCTAAAGACGCAACGCTATTGGGACAAAGCATACAGAAAACGAAAAGGGCAACTTGCCCGGTTCCTTCAGCCGTTAATTAAATCTGACTCTCCAGCTCGAGGGTTTTGGTAATTTTCTCTCCATTGCGAAGAAGTTCCAACCTGATTTTCTTGCCGGGCTTTGAATTAAAAAAACCATTTACATTACTAAGTTCCAGGTCTGAGGCCCGGAGGCCATTAATAGAAAACAATTCATCACCACTTTGAATGCCCACTTTTTCGGCGGCAGAGTCTTTTCTCACATCAGTGACTTCAAATTTTCTTAAGCGAGCCCCTTTTGCTTTCAAGGTAAGGCCACTCATATTGAAATTGAATTTATTTGAAAAGGAGGAGTTTTTCTTAAAATAGATTTTTCCCTCTGGAAAGTTGAAGATCGTTGTAAAGCGACTTAATATTTCACCTCCAACTGCGCCATTCCTAAATACGTCTGACGATTTTAGAGTATCTACATAGCTGTTGGGGTCTGGGAAAGAGGCTATAATGTTTTCAATGTGGTAGTTGGCAAGATCCATAGATTTAACCCGGCCCATCTCTCCGGTGATCAGTCCACCAATTCCGCGCCCGATCAAACTACTGACATGTTTCTCAGGTAAGGTGATCTGCTTGTCGGAAGCACAATCCAGCATAAGTCCATGGCTGGCACCACTATCC
>JAYVRH010000517.1:0-4779 GCA_043776495.1 Cyclobacteriaceae bacterium | reverse complement strand
TGTAGGTCATCACTAAAGTCTTTTATGACGCCTTTACAAAATCATAAGAGACGTTTTCACCATGTTGTGCAAAGTCAGAGCCCACTTCCTTTTCTCTCGCAGTCACGCGCAGATTGAAAATTAGATCAACGAATTTCAGGATGGCAAAAGAACCGGCCAGGGTATATCCAATCACAATCACCAGCGCTTTCATCTGGACAAGAAACAAGGTTGTATCTCCAAATAAGAGACCGTTGCCTGTCGTATTTGCGGCATTAACAGCTACGTTGGCGAGCAATGCGGTCATGACCATGCCTACTGTACCACCCACACCGTGACAAGGAAATACATCCAGTGTATCTTCCAGTGATGTGGTCGATCTCCAATGCACGACCACATTGCTGATCAAGCTCGCAAATGTTCCGATGAACAAGCTGGAAGGAATGGTTACAAACCCGGCCGCCGGTGTTATGGCAACAAGTCCAACTACTGAACCAATACAAAATCCAATCGCTGAAGGCTTCTTTCCTCGGGCCGCATCAAAAAGGATCCAGGCAAGACCAGCGGCCGCAGCTGCAGTGTTTGTCGTAGCGAAGGCTGAGGCTGCCAACGTACCAGCACTTAATGCACTTCCTGCATTAAAGCCAAACCAACCAAACCACAACAGGCCTGTTCCGAGGAGCACAAAAGGGATATTCGCTGGAGCAATGGCTGTCTTCTTTTCTGATTTGTCTCTCAGGTACATGGAGGCTGCAAGCGCGGCAAAACCTGCCGACATGTGAACGACGGTTCCACCGGCAAAATCAAGCACTCCCCATTTGAAAAGGAAACCATCCGGGTGCCATGTCCAATGGGCCAATGGTGCGTAGATGAAAAGGGAGAATAGCACCAGAAATAAGATATATGACTTGAACTTTATCCGCTCTGCAAAAGTGCCTGTGATCAGGGCCGGCGTAATGATGGCAAACTTTAATTGGAAGAAGGCAAACAATACCAAGGGTATGGTGGGTGCCAATGACCAGGGCTTGCCATCCAAAACATGCTGGAACATGAAGAAGGTAGTTGGGTCACCAATGATACCACCGATGGAGTCACCAAATGCAAGGCTGAATCCAACCACAATCCACAGGACACTGATGACGCCCATCGCCATAAAGCTTTGAAGCATGGTTGATATGATATTCTTTGTATCGATCATACCACCGTAGAAAAATGCTAATCCTGGTGTCATCAGGAGTACCAGTGCAGTGGCAGCCAACATCCACGCCACGTCACCTGAATTAATACCCTCGGTAATGATAGGGCCGGGTACCGCCGGAATAAAGACCGCCAGTATGCTTACAGCGATCAATAAGAGGAGGAAGACGATTGATTTTTTCATGCGGTTAATAGTGTTTAGGGTTGTAAATGATTTCATAAAGAAATTAACAATTAGGTAATTTATAACCATTATTTCCAAATTAATTACCGTATTCGTTTGCATTAGGGTCTTTTTTAACCATATCTTCTCCATAAACAATACAATATTTTGAAAATAGGGTGTTTTTCAAACCTCAAGTAATGCTTTACGTACCAATTGATCAAGTCTGCCGAACCGGGCACAAAAAAAAGCGGGCTTCGATCGAAGCCCGCTGTTCAAAAAAGTTCTGATTGACCTACCTTAAGAAAAGCAGTTCTCTGTACTTCACCAAAGGCCAATCCTCGTCGTCCACCAACAATTCCAGCTTGTCGACCGCATCCCGGATGTCTTCGAAGTATTTCTCTTTGATATCGTCACAATAGGCAAATGCCCTTTTATGTGTGTCAGTGATTTTATTGATTCGCTTTCGCTCCTCGACCATCTCACGGACACCATTCTTAATGGTTTCAATATGCCCAGAGATTTCTTTAATCGTTGTCACGACAGCCTTATTATCCACACCCAGCCCTTTCAAGCCATTGGCGTTTTGGATCAATTTATTTTGATAGGCAATGGCCGTTGGAATGATATGATTCATCGCAAGGTCACCGACTACACGAGCCTCGATCTGCACTTTCTTGATATAGCTCTCGAGCTTAATTTCATTTCTTGCTTCAACCTCCTTATGTGATAACACGCCGTGCTTCTCAAAAAGGGCAAGAGACTCTTTGGACAAGTAGGCTTCAATAGCTCGGGGCATATTCTTAATGTTGTTCAAACCGCGCTTGGCCGCCTCTTTTACCCACTCTTCAGAATATCCATCCCCTTCGAAACGGATGGCCTTCGATTCTTTTATATACTTCCTTAGCGTATTGACAATCGCAATTCGCTTTTCAACTCCTTTGTCAGTTTCCTTAGTTACGGATTCAAAGAAATGACTCAACTGCTCTGCCACAATGAGGTTCAATGTAGTCATTGGTGTACCACAGTTATCGCTTCCTCCAACTGCCCTGAATTCAAACTTGTTTCCTGTAAAAGCAAAAGGCGATGTCCTGTTTCGATCTGTCGCATCAAGGATGATTTCTGGTATCTGGTCAATACCGAGTTTCATGTACATATTATCACCCTTCTCAATCTTTACATTTCCCTTCTTTTCCAACTCGTCAAGCACGGCGGTCATTTGGGAACCTATAAAAACCGACATAATTGCGGGTGGCGCCTCATTTGCGCCCAAACGGAAATCATTGGCTGCGGTGGCAATGCTGGCCCTAAGCAAATCAGAGTATTGGTGTACCGCTTTAATGGTGGTGATAAAAAATGTCAAGAAGAGTAAGTTATCACGGGCTGAGCTTGAAGGTGCATACAAGTTAATCCCAGTATCAGTAATGAGAGACCAGTTGTTGTGCTTGCCATTACCGTTTAATCCTGCAAAGGGCTTCTCATGAAACAATATTTTAAGGTTGTGCTTCTCACCTACTCTTCCCATGACATCCATCATGAGTTGATTGTGGTCATTGGCCACATTCACTTCCTCGAATAATGGAGCTACCTCAAATTGGCTGGGAGCCACTTCGTTATGCCGCGTTCTCACAGGAATCCCAAGCTTCCATGATTCAATCTCAAATTCTTTCATGAAGTCATAGACTCGCGAAGGAATGGATCCAAAGTAATGGTCTTCCAACTGCTGGCCGCGCGCTGGGGCATGGCCAAATACAGTCCGGCCGGCCATGACAAGGTCAGGCCGCGCATTAAACAACGCAATGTCAACGGCAAAATATTCTTGTTCTGCCCCAAGTGAAGCCACAACATGTTGAATATCCTTGTCAAAAAGCTGGCACACATTTGTCGCCGCAATGTCAACTGCCTTCAAAGCCTTCAATAAAGGTGATTTTGTATCAAGTGTTTCGCCGGTGTAAGAGACAAAAATCGTTGGAATACTGAGTGTTTTGCCATACAAAAACATGGGTGACGTGGGATCCCAGGCCGTGTAACCTCGCGCTTCAAAAGTGCTCCTTATTCCTCCGCTAGGGAATGAAGATGCATCCGGTTCCTGCTGCACCAATTCACTTCCTTTGAATCTCTCAATGCCTGCGAGGGCATCAAAAAACGAGTCATGCTTTTCGGCGGTACCACCGGTCATGGGTTGGAACCAATGTGTAAAGTGGGTAGCTCCTTTGTTGATTGCCCATGATTTGGCCGCGGAGGCTACCGCGTCAGCCGTAGTCTCGTCAATTTTCTCATGGTTTTTGATCGCATGGCTCACCTTTTTGAATACAGCCGGTGCGAGTGTCGCCCGCATCTGCTCCATACCGAACACGTTCTTTCCAAAAAATTCAGAAATCTGTGGGGTCGTGGGCTCTGTGTGGACTTTGGTGCGGCTCGTTAGTTTCTTCAATGCTTCGAATCGTAATTGTGCCATAGTGGTTGTTGTTTGGTCTAGAATGCGCCAAAAATAGACCATTTTTTATTTTATGAAGGTATTTTTTAACCCTATTTCTTAAAATTTTGGTTAATTACTCGCCGCAAACGGTTACTATTTATATTACCCTAAAACCCATCGGCCTGAATTTTCAGGGTTGATAGGTCATGACCAGCACAACAGGATACTCAAACAAATACGGTTTCTCAAAAATGGGCCTGAATCCCATCGCCACGAGTTCAACTTCATACTCTTTGCGCGAAATCAACACCACAGATTTATTTTTGACATAGGCCGTCAATTGATCGATCGATGAAAAAGTGCGCAATGGTTTTTCAAGGGAAAAGACATAGGCGGGGTTAAAGTTTCCATAGGCCACTATTTCCCTGTTGGCTTGTTGAATCAGAGGAAGGCTCTCTGTAACCGGGTTTTTGGAAAGAATGGCTGGAGCGGCCCAATAAAATGTCAAAAGAGCCAAGACCCAAAAAGAAAACAAATAACTTAGTAAGGATTCCTTCCAACGATTCTTATAAACAAAGTATACCGCCAATGCTGCTCCTATAGAAACAGGTAGAAATATCCAACGCAACTCGGTTAAATCAGAAAGCCAGGCGTCTTTCAGGACATAGCTATTTAATATGAAAGGGACTGCCAAAGCAATGAGCAAAGCGATGATGGCCCCAATTTTCATGCTCTCGCTTACAAAAAGTGGGTTGGTAATTTTTCTGTCAATAAAATAACCCAGCATGATCGCTCCAAACGGAACGGCCGGTGCGATGTAGTTTGGAAGCATTGTATTCGAGAAGGAAAAGAAAATTAATACAACCGCGGACGCTATGAGGCTGAAAAATGAAAGTTCGTTCGTGCCCCTGTTCTGCCATGATCCTTTCACGGCACCCGGCAAATAAACTGAAAGTGGAAAAAGAGAAATGATGAATAAAATGATTGCAACACCGGGAAATCCCTCATGCCCTTCCATGGT
>JAYVRH010000516.1:0-1508 GCA_043776495.1 Cyclobacteriaceae bacterium | reverse complement strand
CCATCATGCGGGCCATTGTGGCTACAGGCTTCAAGGGTTATGTGGCTCAGGAGTTCGTGCCAAAGAGACCTGATAAGCTGGCATCATTGAAACAATGCGTAGGAATATGTGATGTCTAGGCTTTTATTAATCCTTTTATCAGTTCATCGAATTTATTTCTTGATTAACCTCACCCTGGCATCATCAGCACGGATGCTTACTTTGGCAGTTCCATTGGCTAGCGCAAGGCTGGTACGATTATCTGATTTTTCCAGTGTGCTGAAATCGCCTTCAGTAGAAATGCGGCCATCGTCGTGATGGATATCAAACTTGCCGCCACCTTTGGTTACCACAAAGTAGATCAATCCGTCCTGTGCATCTATGAAATACTCACCATGATCCGCTAGGGACGTTTCGATGATCATGTCACCGTCGTCCAGTTTTGCAGTCAGAAAAGTGAAGTGGCCATTCTTGATTTCAATGTCGGAATCGTCTCCGGTAATTTGAATACTGCCCTTTCCTTCATCCATCTTTATGTCGCCATCATCCATTCTAAATTCAAATTTAGTTCCTGAACATTGTGACAACTCTATGTCTGCATCATCAAGGTCGAGCGATATCGCTCCATCAATATTCGTGATCAGGTAATCTCCATCATCGCCTCTCACAAACAGGCTCATGCTCTCAGGCACCTCGATCAATATCGTGTACTTTTCATCATGATAACCAACAAAAGCCACAGACTTTGAATGTGAATGTTCATTGATTTCAATATCGCCGTTTTCTGCTATCACGTCTACGTTAAATTCTTCCTCTCCAAAAGTCATTCCTTTGGTAGTCACGATGCGATCAATCTTAACATGAGCATTTTTCCGCGTTGAGCCCTTGATCAGGACATAGGCTTCTGAAGATCTTAATTTTACCGTGCCTGCAGGCCCAATCGTATATTCCTTGTCAAGGTGGAAATCCCCGGTTTTGGTTTGGCCGATGAGTGAAGTCGTGAAAAAAAAGCTAAAAATGAATATTGCTGATTTCATATGGAGTTGATTTTACTATTAGACACGAATGCTCAGACTAAGGTTGCTAAATTATAGCTCCTGAATCAGGCTGACGTAAAGTTTTGTCAGTTTTGCCTCTGCTTTTCCCGCAATTTTAATGATCTCTGAAATTATCGCGGGTTTCAAATTATCAGGGTCGCAATCATCTGTTAAAACAGATATGGCACAACAAGGCATGCCCATGTGATTGGCTACAATCACTTCAGGAACCGTGCTCATGCCGACTGCATCAGCTCCAATCAAACGAAGAAATCGATATTCTGCCCGAGTCTCCAGGTTGGGACCCAGCACTCCGACATAAACTCCGACATTTAACCTTATTTTCTTTTGCTTGGCGATTTTGATGAGCTTCTTATTGAGCTTATGAGCATATGGTTGGCTCATATCCGGGAACCGCGGACCGAGTACTTCAAAATTTACTCCACGAAGGGGATTGTCGGGTTGTAAGTTAATATGATCGTCGATCAGCAT
>JAYVRH010000515.1:0-4792 GCA_043776495.1 Cyclobacteriaceae bacterium | reverse complement strand
TTTCTTCCGCCGGTTGGAAAATAAATTTTACGGTTCCTTTCAAATCACTTTTGTTCTTTGACAATATCTCGGCCACACCCATGAGTATGGCCATGTGACCATCGTGACCGCAAGCATGCATGACTCCAGTTGTCATTCCGTTGAATGTCGTTGTTGCTTTAGATCGGAAAGGCAATGAGTTCCTTTCGTTGATGGGAAGCGCATCCATGTCGGCGCGCAGGCCAATGACAGGCCCGGGTTTTGCTCCCTTTAATACCCCGATCACGCCTGTTTTGGCGACCGGAAATTGAACATCCATGCCCAAACCTTTTAGAAATTCAGCGATTCGCTTTCCCGTTTTGAACTCGCGGTTGGATAGTTCCGGTTGCTCATGAAAGCTTCTTCTCCATTCAATCAACTTCGATTCAATTTCATTTGCTTGCTGATCAAGCTTTGTTTGCAAGCCTGTGCTTACTTGTCCATTGCCATCAGCCATCGTGATGCAAAAGAAGAGACAGAAGTATAATTTTTTCATATTTGTAGAACCGAAAGAGAAAGGTAAATAAAAGAGCAAATTACATACGTGGATTGGATCAAAATCTTTCCTTCTATTGATGAAATGAAAAAGGTGGTGTTTCCTCAACAACCAAGGCTTCTTGTGGTGAGGGGTAAGCGCATATGCCTGGTGCGCCTGGACCATGAACTGCTGGCGGTAGAGGACAGTTGTCCGCACAATGGCGAGTCACTCAGCAAGGGTGCTGTGAATTACCTGGGAGAAGTGGTCTGCCCGTGGCATGGTCAAAGGTTCAACCTGAAAACAGGACGTGAATGTGCCGAACGATCGCGTGACCTTGTAACCTATCCTATAAGACAGGATACTGAAGGTGTTTTTATTGCGTTATGAAATAGAGTTGTTAAATCTTCGTTAGGATTGAAATGCAGCTAATACCGGTAAATACTAATGCGGTCGTGCCAACATATGCTGTTGGACTTCTTTTTCTGTTTACGTTGTTCCTCTGTCGTCCGGTCCAGGCTCAAAACTCTGTATCAACCCAACTTAAGCTAATTGAAAACCCTTCCAATGATTTGCTTGTATCAAGAGCCATTGTCATCCATGATTACATTTTCACGCAAAGCGAACTCCAGGAAATACAGAAGGCGTTTCAACAAATAGGCATTGATGCAGTGGCGTATTTTCAAAAAGATATTGTGATGGCAGGTAAGGATGTGACCAAAGCTTTTGCTGAATACTTTGTTTCGCGCCAGGTGAAATATTTGCTGGTTCTTGAAAAATCCTCAACCGGATTTCAATTTATTGCAATTCCTTTCAATCAAAAACCTAGTCTGTTTGATGTCGGTGCTTCGGCATGGAGCGTAAAAAACGAGCGACTCAAGGACCTTTTGCTCACCGTGTTTCAGGACTCCTGGAGGAGTCAGAAAAAACAAAATTTTTTGGTTAATGAATTTCCGGAGACAGACCTAAAGGTAGATCCAATAAAGGGCAACAGGCAGGAGTTCTATGCAATTGATTTAAAAGTAGACAACCTGGCAATACCCAAATTCGGAAACGAATCGATGGACAAAGAACTCGAGCAACTTTTTCAAACTATCTATCCCCTCAAATACAAAATTACAGACGCTGGTGTAGATGAGCAGGAACTCCGCAGGCAAGGATTTCATTACGTGATGTGCTTCGTCCATACGCGTGGAAAAGCTGCAAGGGAAATTCTCGGCTATGACATATCAAAACCAGAAACGGCTTATGCATCCATCACTTTTCCTACAGGCCAGCTGCAACTAAAAACCATTCCCGAAGAAACAGAAATCTATAAATTCTACTTCCGGCACATCGAAAATGGAAATGTTTTTCTTGGCACAAAATGGGATGCCGATATCAAATGGCAAGATGCGTTGCAAAATCACCTCATTGGCTTTAAGGCCGAAGCAAGAATTAACTAAACTGTATTGCGCCCCCTCACAATCAGGGCAGCGACAGCCACAAGGGTGATCAACCAAAAGCCTCCATGGAAATGAGGAAACCAATTCCATCCCCAATGGCCCCATCCGAAAATAAGTTTAAATGGAAGTACTATGATCGTGATGATCACACCAAAGAGTGCGGCCACTACTCCAATGGCTGCTCCAAACAACCCTATCGCTACTCCAAAAAGTGCGGCGCAAATCGCAAACCAGATTGGAAAGGTAATGACGAGGATGATTATCATTAAGACACTGGTTGATGAGGATTGGCTCCGCGCAGTCATTTGATAACAGTTTGGGATCTTAACAACAAAAATCGCACGCTATTTCTGACAACCTCAAAATCAACTTGCTTTACAGGATTTTGTGTGCGGAACATCCCGGTCAGCATACCAGATTGTTGGAAAATGAACAGGGTAAGTACAGAAGTGAACAGTTAGGCGTCATCGTCAACGAGTGATGTTATCTAACTTCACCCTTTTATATCAATGTCGACTACTTAAGAATCGGTGTCGTCTTTCGACTTGCTGGTGACTGTTTTGGTCATTCTCCCTCGAAGGAGGTAAGGCTGAGTTATCTATCGCGCCCAAGGCTCGATACCGATTGGGGATGACATTTCGACCAAAAACTAATTTGAAGAAGGGTTCACGCAAAGTCACAAAGGTGCCTTGTAGGTGGACTTATAACTTTGAAAACAGAAGTGAGATCGCAAGGGAGCTTCGCTCTTGCACGGCGCGAAAGCGCCCTTGGCGCACTTCTTTTTTTTTCTCAATGGCTTTATCATTTGCACAAGCTTTGCGATTTCTTTGTGGCTTTGCGTGAAAATTTTGAATTACGCATGGCAATTTGGTTTTAGTACAGTTTGATATAGAATCAGCAATGGAACTAAGAAAATGCTTATTCAACTGAAATAGACCATTCTAGATGGTTGTTGTCATTGGCAGCGGTGTCGAAGCCATTGGTATATCCTTAATTAAACGACATTGCTTCTTATATTGTATTTCCATTCTTCCTGGATAATTTCATGGACGCTATTATTATTGGCCACATCAAGGAAAAGGCATGAAGACCCCAAAAAGCATATTGTTTGGATCGTTTTTACTAATGGCTTTTTTTCCAGCCATCGGTCAACAAGGTTTTTTAAGAGGCACCGTCGTTGATTCAAAGACTTTCAAGCCATTACCCTTCGCATCGGTTTACATTAATAATACTACCATCGGATCGTCTACCGATCTGCAGGGGGATTACCTGTTGTCAAACATACCAATCGGAGATTACGAACTGATCGTGTCATACATTGGCTATCAACCACATCACATAAAGGTGACCGTTGACAATGACCAGATCCAGAATATCTCTGTAAAGTTAACTCCTGTTATCACCAACCTTCTGGACGTCAAAATCAATTCAACAAAAGATGAAAAATGGAAAAACCAGTTGAAAAGATTCCAAAATCTATTCTTTGGCAACAGCCCATGGACCAAGTTATGCACGATTTATAATCCATGGGTACTTGAATTCAGTGAAGGGGGAGAAGATCTACTCATTGCAAAGGCATCGGCTCCTTTGGAAATTGAAAATCCCGGTATAGGATACAGAATAACCTATCAACTGAAAGAGTTCAGTGCCGGCCCAACAGCTTACAGAATCAGTGGCTATGTGAAATTCAAGGAAATAGCAACAAGGGATTCTGTTTTAAGTGCTCTTTGGTCCACCAGAAGAGCTCAAATTTACTATGGATCAAGCCGTCATCTCTTTAAAGCTATGATCAACAATCGTTCTGCGGAAGAAGGGTTTCTTCTTCTGGAAGACAAATCCGGTTTACAGGAAATCATAAGAAAGTCAAATTATCTTGCCAACCTGAACCAATCCGTATTTACTTACTCAGACTCCGGCAAAGTGACTCCTTTGCCAAGGCCAAAAAAATATAAGATCCAGCTCCCTTCGAGGTTGGAAGTGCATTATTTGAAAAGATCCGTTCCTCCAACAGTATATAGAAATGTTACCAATCCGATAAGCTGGGTAGAAGTGAAGGGTGGGACGATCGAAGCAAACTCAGAGGGAATTGTAAACAATTTAGGGGCTATGATTTTGTCCGGTGCGATGGGTGAATCCAGGGTAGCCCAGACGCTCCCAAATGATTATATACCACCGACGGAAAAAATTGTGGAGCCCAACGAAGAGCCGAAAAATCCGCTCGCTTCGATTATAGAAAAGCCTTACATCCAGACCGACAAGGGATATTATTATCCCGACGACCTGATTTTTTTTAAGGTGTACATGAATTATATGAATCCCTTCATCAGGGATTCACTCAGTCACGTGTTGTATGTTGAATTGATTGATACGGCAAACCGGGTACGTTTAAGAAAAGTATTGCCCATTGAAGACGGGATGACCGATGGCAATTTCGTGCTGGCACCACGGATAGAAGCTGGGTCATATGCACTTCGGGCTTATACAAGATTGATGTTGAATTTTGATCGCCGGCTCATTTACCTAAAACCGATTACGATATTGAAACCAACAGAATTGGTTAAAAATACGAATCTTCAGTCCACCGATCATGACCGGGTGAGCATACTTGTCGCTGCTAAAGAATTCAAAACCCGGGAAAGGATTCCTATAAAATTTGAAGTGAGTGATGCATTCGATTTTCCCATTGCATCAAATCTTTCGGTATCCATTACTGATGTGGGGCAAGTCTCGCAATTAAAAAATGAGCCACGTATAATTTCCGATTTTTCAATTGATAAAATGTATCTGCCCGATACCGCATTAAAACAAATCGAACATCACCTTCAGTACGGCATTGAATTCAAGGGCAAAATGC
>JAYVRH010000514.1:0-1513 GCA_043776495.1 Cyclobacteriaceae bacterium | reverse complement strand
GCCTTAAACATCGCCATCTCCACATTAATCAACAAGTCCCTTTCATCGAATGGCTTCAGAATATACCCCTGGGGCTCTGTTAGTTTTGCCCGCTCCAGGGTGCTCTGATCGTAAAAGGATGTGAGGAAAATAAACGGCAATTTGAACTGAGACCGAACTTCATGCGCCAGCCTGATCCCGTCTATTGCACCCTTGATTTGAATGTCCAGTAAAACAAGATCAGTCGATTTTTTGGAAAGCACGAGCATGGCATCTTCTGCGTTATCCACCAATCCGGAGATCCGGTAACCCTTTTCAGTCAACGTGAGCGCGATGTCATCTGCAATCAGCGGCTCATCCTCAACGACCAATATAGAGTTTGACTTCATCATTACGGTAAAAATAGCAAAAGGCTGGTTGTCTCATGAATTGAAAGGTGCCCTAAGACGTTACCATGGTGTTAATCTTTCTGAAATCCCGGATGGTAACCTCGATCGTAGTGCCTTGCCGGGAAGTAATGTTCATTTCGGCTTTTAGCTTCCGCATCAGCGAATTGACCATGCTGAGGCCAAACGATTGGCCATTGGTTGACCCGGGTGTCATTCCAACCCCGTTATCAGAAACAGTTAATTTCAGCTCTTCGGCAATTTCTTTCAACGAAATCAGAATCGTGCCCTGTCTTCCTTCAGGAAAGGCATATTTCATGACATTAGAAACCAATTCATTTATAATCAATCCCATGGGAATGGCCGTATCGACATCCAGGAGCAGCGGCGTTGCTTCAATGCGGATGGCTACCCTGTCCGCGTCCAGGCCATACGAAGAAGTGAGGCTGCCTGCCAGGCGCTCCATGTAGGCCTTCATCTCAACACCACTCATCGTATCTTCCTGGTAGAGCTGCTCATGAATCAGGGACATGGACTTCACACGGTTACGACTCTCCGTGATAGCCCCTTGCGTAAAAGCATCGGTCGTATTTTTTGACTGAAGGTTTAACAGGCTCGAAATAATCTGAAGATTGTTCTTCACCCGATGGTGAATCTCCTTCAGCAGGGTCTCGCGTTCAATCAGAGATTTTTCAATAATGATATTCTTCCCCGACAGAAGGTCATTCGATTTCTGTTTCTGTTTGTATAAGTAGATTGCCAATATGGACAATATAAGCAAGGACGAAGCTACCGCGACGAAAAAATTGCGCTGGGTATTTTTTATTTCATTGTCCATGTTGAGCAAAGTAATGGCTACATCTTTTTTATTCAAGTCCAATACTGCCTGCATCTTGGCGATCTCCGTTTCCTTTTCCGCTTTTTCCGTTTCGTAGATAGCCCTCATCTTTGAAATCTGTTGCGTTTTCTCCGAAGAGAATAAACTATCCTTCGCCTGGGCCGACTTCTTCTCATATCTCAAGGCAGCCTCGTAATCCTTTGTGCGCTCGTACAATTTGGCAAGAAGGTCATAGGCATCCCGGATCTGCTCTTTGGATCCAATCTCCTCGGCTATCTTGAGACTATTATCAATGTATTCCTTCGCTTTG
>JAYVRH010000513.1:0-4798 GCA_043776495.1 Cyclobacteriaceae bacterium | reverse complement strand
TGTCGCGGGGAACGAACGCACCACGAACCTGTCTTCCTCTCTCCGTGCGGATGGGAATATTTTGGAGGTTGGGGTTATTCGAACTCAACCTCCCCGTGGCAGCCACAGCCTGTCTGAAATCCGAATGAATGCGTCCATCGCTTTTGCTCATCATTTTTGGGAGCGCATCCACGTAGGTTGACCTTAACTTCTCAAACTCACGGTACTCCAGTATCTTCTTTGCAATTGGATGGTCGGCAGCGAGCTTTTGCAAAATATCTTCGCCCGTAGCGTATTGGCCGGTTTTTGTCTTCTTCGTTTTTTCCAACAACTTCATTTTGTCAAAAAGCACCTCACCCAATTGCTTAGGTGAGCCAATGTTAAATTCTGTTCCCGCGAGTTGAAAGATTTCCTTTTGTGTTTTTTCAATGTCGGTCTTAAGCAAGTCTGACATTTTCTTTAAGACTTCCTCATCCACCCGCACTCCCTCTCTCTCCATGGCAGCCAGAGCGCTTACCAAAGGCATCTCTACATCCCGCATCAGCAGGCTGTGGTGTCTTAGCTCCAGTTCTTTATTTAGCTTTTGTTTCAGCTGCAGCGTTTGGTCTACCCGTTCGCAACGAACATTTGATTCATCCCCCTCCTGCTGCAATTCGTACCCAAGGTATTGATTGCATAGAATGGAAAGATCATGCGAGGCCTCCGGTTCTATGAGATAGTGCGCCAGCATCGTATCAAACAGCGGCCCTCTTACCTCAATACCATGTTTCATTAAGGCGAGCACCGAGCTCTTGATGTTGTGCCCTGTTTTCTTTATTTTTTCGTCGATGAGAGGTCCCTTAAAATCATTGATCGATTCAGTAGCGTTTTTCACGGGGACGTTCCATGCCTCACCTGGAGTAAAAGAAAAAATCAGGTGTGTAATGCCGAAATCAAAATTAGGCTCCTCATCGATGGCGGCTTCGAAAGCAAATTCTTTTTGGGTTAGTAGTCTTTCGCATAACTCTTTCCGTTGAGAAGCTGTTTCAATCAATTTGTATTTGACACTTGCCGTATCCAGGTTTTTCTTCTCAGTCCCTGGTTGTGCCAGAGCAGATCCGTTGGCATTCCCAAACATCGAAAGTTGAGAACCTTCAGAAGATAAGGGTGCCACAAGTGGCGGGGCCGGTGTTCCTGCCGGGGAAGAGGCAAGACTGAAGATCCGTGGCATCATGGTCTTGAACTCAAGTTCTTCAAGAATGGGTTTGAGTTTCTCTGCATCGGGTCCCGTGTAGCGGAGGTTCTCTTCACTGAATTCTATAGGAACATCCAGAATGATGGTCGCAAGTTTCTTGGAAAGGATGGCCTGTTCACCAAATTGTTCTACGCGCTCCTTGAGTTTTCCTTTGAGTTCGTGGCTGTGCTTGATGGTGTTTTCAATCGTCCCATATTTCTTGATCAGGTCCGCTGCCGTCTTAGGGCCCACTCCCGGAATTCCCGGAATGTTATCCGATGTATCGCCTTGCAGTCCAAGAATTTCAACTACCTGGGAAACATTTTCAATATCCCATTTCTCACAAATCTCTTTGATGCCCATGATATCGACCGAATTCCCCATGTAAGCCGGCTTGTATAGAAAAACATTTTCTTTCACCAACTGACCAAAGTCTTTGTCAGGTGTCATCATGTACACTTCAAAACCTTGCTTTGCGGCTTGTGTTGCCAATGTGCCAATCACATCATCTGCTTCAAAGCCATCCAGTTCAAGAATTGGAATATTAAATCCCCGGATAATCTCCTTGCAGATTGGAACGCCTGTCCTGATGTCTTCGGGCATGGCTTGTCGGGTGGCCTTGTATTCCTTAAAAATCTCATCCCGAAAGGTGCTTGCTGCCGTATCAAATGCAACCCCCATGTGCGTGGGCTTCTGTTTTTGAATTACTTCCAGCATCGTATTCGTGAAGCCAAACGGCACAGACGTATTGATGCCTTTGGAACTAATGCGGGGGTTTTTTGTAAAGGCGAAATGTGCACGGTAGATTAGCGCATAAGCATCCAGGAGAAACAGTTTCTTATTGGCAGAAGGCATCGTTAGATTGCGTTAGAATATCCAGCGATTAAAATTAACATTAACAATCCGAAGAACCCTCATGAATTCCAGTCCGCTTGAGAAATTCTATTATTGGGAAAAGACTACACCCAATACAACTTTCCTTCGCCAACCGATCAAAGGACAATGGATTGAGTATTCCTATGCACGAGCCGGTAAAGAAATTCGCTGTATAGCCAATGCGTTAACGGCACTCTGCCTTCCGCCTGGCAGCACCATTGCCATCCTTTCCAAGAACTGCGCACACTGGATCATGGCTGACCTGGCGATCTGGATGGCAGGACATGTGTCCATTCCCATTTATCCATCTCTTTCGGCTTCCGCAATAAAGTATGTACTTGAACACAGCGAAGCACGGGCCATTTTCCTGGGCAAGCTGGATGACTATGACGAGCAGAAACCAGGTATCCCTGAGACTATTCAAAAGTTCAGCTTCCCACAATATGGGCCCAATGAAGGGAAAAAATGGGATGAGCTTTTGAAAGGAATTCCCATGAATGAAGATTTTCATCCCAAGTCAGATGCACTTGCCACGGTCATCTATTCCTCAGGAACGACTGGCACTCCGAAAGGCGTGATGTTATCTTTTGGCGCCCTGGATTTTTTCGCCGCGGATGCATTAAAGAGTTTTGGTATTGATAAGGCATATCCGTTCTTTTCGTACTTACCCCTTGCTCATATAGCAGAACGTGCTTATATAGAAATGACGGTTCTGTATTCGGGCAGCATGATTTCGTTCGCTGAGTCGTTGGATACATTCGCTCAAAACCTGAGTGAGGTGAAGCCAGTTCTGTTTGGTGGTGTTCCGCGTATTTACGCAAAGTTTCAAGAGGGTGCTCTCTCAAAGTTGTCGCAGAAAAAACTTGATTTCCTTTTGTCGATACCCGTTTTGCGCGGTTTGCTTAAGAGGACACTTCAAAAGAAACTTGGTTTGAGCAACGCAAAAGTTATCGTGTGCGGTGCTGCCCCAATTCCCGTTTCATTGTTGCAATGGTATCAAAAAATTGGCATCAACATACATGAGATCTATGGCATGACTGAAAATTGCGGTTATTCTCATGGCGATCATGGCGCACATTTCAAGCATGGCACAGTGGGCAGGGCATGGCCTGGGGTAGAATCAAAGATCAGTGAAGACGGAGAAGTACTTGTCAGGCATGGTGCCCTGATGATGGGTTATTTCAAGGATCCTGAAACTACACGCTTGGTTTTCACCCATGATGGATTTCTGAAGACGGGTGACAAAGGCTCGCTAGATGACGAAGGTTTCTTAACCATCACCGGCAGACTAAAAGACCAATTCAAGACTGACAAAGGAAAATTCATAGCCCCGGCGGCCATCGAGATGAAGCTTCTTGGCAACAAAGACATTGAACAAGTATGCGTGGTCGGTATGGGCGTACCTCAACCCGTCGCGCTGGTCAACCTTTCTGCCGCGGGAAAATTAAAATCCAAGAATGAAATTACCCAAAGTCTCACAGTAAGCATTGCCGGATCGAACAAAGAGCTGGAATCATTCGAGCGCATTGCAACCGCCGTGATTATGAAACAGCCATGGACCATTGAGAATGGTATGATGACACCGACCTTAAAGGTCAAACGAAACGAAGTGGAGAAAATTCATCTTCCAAACTATCCAAAGTGGTATCAGCAAGAGGGGTTTGTGGTGTGGGAATAATAGTAGGCAGTAGGCCAGATAATAGTTGCCGATTAGAGTTTGAGATTTTAAGTAGGCAGTAGGCAAAAAAAAGTAGGCAAAGTGTTAGTTGACAATTGACAATAAAATCGGCTTATGATGAATTATTGCCTAATTAGCCGCCGCTTTGCCTACTGTCAATTGCCTACTGCCTACTTATTTCAACCTTGCTTTAAAAAATTCAATTGTGTTTTTAAAGGAATCTTCCGTAGCTGCTTTGTCATAGATCGGATTGCTGGGATTGGCAAAGCCGTGGTCTGCCTCATATTTTTTTACAGTCACATTTTTTCCAGCGGCCTTCATGTTGCCCTCAAATTTCGTGATGACTTCCTGATTGATATATTTATCCTTCGCAGCGAAGATGTTCAGTACATCACAATTTAAGGTTTTCAAGCGATCCACATTTTCTTCCGGCATTCCATAAAACATCACGCACGCAGCTGCCTGTTTGCTGGCGATCAGTGCCGCTTGCAGTGACCAGCTTCCGCCAAAGCACCAGCCAATGGTGCCAATGTTAGCACTGTTTCCTGCGTAGGCAATGGCACCACTGACAATGGACGCGCCTCTCTCTTTTTTGAATTCACCCATGTACTTCCCCGCGGTTTCGCGGTCAGTGGCTAATTTCCCATCATACATGTCAAGCGCCAGTACGTTCACGTTTCCCAAATCTGTATACATAGTTTCTGAATAACGTTTAATGTTATCATTGAGTCCCCACCACTCTTGAAATACAAAAATCCAATTGTTAGTCTTCTTTTTGGCTTCAATGAGGTAGCCGTTCGCTTCCTGTCCATCAGCCGTTTTGAACTTGATCATCTTCCCGCCTTCTTCCGATACATGCACATACGCCCTTGGGTTTGGATGCTCCATATTGAAGCCCTTGTTGGAGGCAAACAAGGCAAATTTGTCAATGGCCGGTGTGTGGCACAATGTAACGTCATCCTGGGCAAAGCCTGAAAAGGCAAGCAAGAGGGTAGCAATTGAAACAAATAGTCTTCTCATATTTATTTTAAGTTAGAGGATGTAATAACCAC
>JAYVRH010000512.1:0-1514 GCA_043776495.1 Cyclobacteriaceae bacterium | reverse complement strand
GGGCACTTCATCTAACCGCTGGAATGAAAGTAAACGAACTGTTGCTGGCCCTTGAAGATAAGAATGAGTACGTACGTGGCTGGGGAATTCAACTATTGTGTGAAGACAAATCTCCTTCGGATAAAGCAATCACAAAGTTTTCGGAAATGGCACGAGAGGATAGTTCACCCGTCGTGCGCCTTTATTTGGCTTCTGCATTGCAGCGAATTGATTCCGAAGCCCGGTGGAAGATCGCCGGTGAGCTGATGCTTCATGGCGAAGATAGCAACGATCATAATTTACCTAAAATGATTTGGTTTGGCATGGAGCAACAAGTGGCCGAAAATCCTGAGCGCGCATTGACACTTGCAGGTAAAACCAGGATTCCGATGCTTGCTCAATACATCGCCCGCCGAACAGTAGATGCAAATCAGTTGGAGGTTCTGGTAGCATCTATTGGCAACAATCCAAGTACCCAGATCAATCTTTTGGAAGGACTGTTGAATGGGATGGATGGGCGAACCGACCTGACACCGCCATCCAATTGGAAAAATGTTTTCTCAAAACTTCAAAATTCCGATACAAAGGCTAAGCAATTGTCTACGGATGTTTCAGAACTTTTTGGAGATACGGAAGCCGCCCAGCGTTCACTGACTGTAATAAATGATAAGAATGCAACCCTTGAACAAAGAAGAAAGGCATTGATAGCCCTGACCGCGCAACAACGTCAGGAACTTGTTACCGCACTGCCTGCTTTGTTAGAAGATGCCAATCTGCGGTTAGCTGCCATCCGTTCTATTGCGGGCTTTGATAGCCGTCCACTGGGTGAACTATTGCTTACAAAATATTCATCATTTACAACGACCGAAAAACAAGAGGCGGTGTTGACATTGTCTTCACGGCCACAGTATGGATGGATGTTAACAGAGGCGTTGAAGAAAAATACCATTCCAAAGCGCGATGTGCCAGCGAGTGTAGCCAGGCAATTGAGGAGGGTAGTAGGTAGTGGTTTTGTGGAAGTTTGGGGCCCGATTGATGAAGTGCCACACGATGCAAAGGCCTATGGAAAGTACAAAGAGCTTCTCGCCGATAAAGCGATCGGTAGTGCTGATTTGAAGAATGGTAAAATGATTTTTCAGCGCACCTGCGGAAGCTGTCATAAATTGTATGGGCAAGGCAATAACATCGGGCCCGACCTTACCGGGTCTAATCGTTCAAACATTGACTACTTGTTGTTGAACGTCCTCGAACCGAGTGCTGAAATTCAGGATGATTATAAACTTGTAGTCATTACCACTCGGGATGGGCGCACGTATTCTGGCAACATACTTTCCGAGAATCAACGTCAAATCACGATGCGCATCGTGGGGCAGGATGCTGTGAACATCAACAAATCGACCATACAGTCGCGTGAAGTGATGCCCACGTCAATGATGCCGGTCGGGTTATTCGAGACGTTGAGCGATGCAGAGATTATTAACCTGGTAGCATATTTGAAGACTTATCAGGACGTGATGTAACGAGTTGTTGTAATC
>JAYVRH010000511.1:0-1514 GCA_043776495.1 Cyclobacteriaceae bacterium | reverse complement strand
TTAATATAGGGCCACCTTTATAAAAACTATGGCGATAGATTGCTTGCCAATGATGAACTACATGCCGTGGGTCTTTGCCTATCAGGTAGGGTCCAAGTTCTTTGATTGCTGTTTGGATGGTTAGTGCCCTTCCTTCCAATAAAGGCTCGCCCAACCCTACTACACCGGCATCGGTATGAATTTTAAGAAACACCCAACGGGGCTTTACCAGAAACGTTTCAAGTTTTGTAATCTTAACCGCAGTTTTATCTTGCAGTTCAAGTGCCGTTGCTTGCGATGAAAGTGGAATGGCCATTGCGCCTGCCATGCCAAGCGCAGATTTTATAACATTGCGCCTCGAGATTTTATTTTTACTCATGTGACTATGAAGGTTTAGGTACTTCTAAATCTACTCAAAACTTATTTGAAAAGAATTGCTGGTGATTTGTCAACCCATTCCCGGGTTTTCATTTTCCAACATAAAATATGGTTCAGTGGTATGTTCGTTTTTTAAACTTCTAAGGTCTGATGACCGTTCCATCCTTCTTACGCACGATCCAGTTTGACTTAGTACCGATAGGGTATTTTGCTGCTTCTTTCTCGTTAATATCAACGCCAATTCCAGGCACTTCGTTAACCGACATATACCCATCTTTCATGGTAGGACAACCGCTGAATACCTCCAGCATTTTGTCTGAAAAGCTTACCGCTTCCTGGATGCCGAAATTCCAAACAGCAAGATCAATATGAGCATGTGCTGAATGACCTACCGGGGAAACATCTCCAGGTCCGTGCCATGCGGTCTTAATATTAAACCATTCTCCAAGGCGCGCTACTTTCATGGCTGGTGTTATACCTCCGATTTGCGATACATGAACGCGTATGTAATCAAACCATTGGTTCACCATTGGCATTTTAAATTCATTTATATTATTGAATAATTCTCCCATGGCGATGGGTACGGAAGTACTTGTGCGAAGCTGCTTGAACCATTCCATATTTTCCGGAGAGAATGGATCTTCAATGAAAAATGGATTATATTCTTCAAGTTTCTTAATCATATTAATCGCATTCATGGGTTGCACCCGCTCATGAATATCATGTAGCAATTCGACATCTTCACCACAACGCTTACGTACCACCTCAAATATTTTAGGTACCGATTTTAGATACATATTTTCATTCATGTAACTATCAGACTCTGCGCCAAAGCCTGCATCTTTAAAGTCTGCCTTATCGTTTTGTGCTCCCACATTGCCGTATCCCCCTTGCTGAATCCTCACATATTTGAAGCCACGATCGATTATAGACTGAGCACTTTCTGCAACTTCTTCAGGTGTTTTGCCACTCGCGTGTGTATAGCATGGAATTGCAAATCTCGATTTGCCACCGAGCAATTGGTACACCGGCATATTTGCCCGCTTACCTTTTATATCCCATAATGCCTGATCTAATCCGCTGAGTGCATTATTCAGCACAGGACCGTTTCTCCAATATGAACTTACATACACGGAGTTCCACATGTCTTCAATATT
>JAYVRH010000510.1:0-4803 GCA_043776495.1 Cyclobacteriaceae bacterium | reverse complement strand
TAGTAGGGGTTCAATTTCTTCTTATTCCTCCCCTTGTATTTGATCAAATTGGGGTGATTTTGGCCGTACTGTGGATTCTGCTTTTTGTAGAAAGGATGGACCCTGCTCCGGTACTCCTGATCACCATGCGCGTGGTTCATTTGGATTTTACAATCAGGAATAAAACATTTGGGCAAATCAGGGATCCGGTAGGAAACACCTACGTTTAGGTAAATTGAATTGATACCATAGCTGATGCTTTTGCCGCCTTCAGGAAGGTTTAGGTCATAACTCTTGATCTCATAAGATGGCCTCACAAATAACCGAAGGTACTCTGACAACTCGCGCTCCACAGTCACTCCCAGGTTAAAATAGACAACACCGGCTTGAACAAAGGCCGTGTTGAAGTTACTTCCTAAATTGTATTTACCCACTTGCATGTCGCCGGTGAAGAGATAATCTCCTATCCGATAAAATGAAACACCCACGATTCCAAAGTATCTACTCATCCAACCCGAACTTCCGGAAGGCTGGAAATCAGAAATCTTATCCGAGTAGGAGGTTGCATGAAATTTCCCAATGCTCATCAATTCATAGGAATATCCTGCACCAATCCGATACCTCCCCCCCCACTCATAATGAATGGTAGCTTTGAACGGAATGTTAAAAGCACTTCCATTGAAACCCAGCTTTGCGCTATCTGAAGAGACCAAAAAACTTCCTGGTTTTACTTTTGCAGTGTCAATCCCAACGTTATTTACCCAATTTGTATAGTTCACTTTGGTGTTCTTTGAATCAAAGATCAGGGGTTGTTTTCCCTTCACCTGATAAATTCCGAAACCATCAAGCTTGTGGTTAAAAGAGGTTGAACCATAGCCAGCGCTTAAGCCAAATCTCACATTTCTAAGAATGGAGAGAGGGCGCTTCTTGATTTTAGCATAAAAATTATCCAGGGGGAAAGTGGCTGCTTTATCTTCCTCCTGGGCCAATGAACGGATTGGCAATAGCAAGACTCCTACCAATAATAGAAATGAGATGTAGATGAATCGTCCCAGACCTTTGCTTTTAAAATATGCTTAAAATAGCAGATAAAGGTATAAACTTAACTCAACTTAATAAAAGCCATAGCCAGGATAAGTACTTTCCAAGCTGCTAAAGGTATGAAAATGGGTTTGCCCCTTCTTTGTTTGATAGGTGAAATCATGCTTTTGGCTTCTTCCCTGGTTATCGGTGGTGGTGAATGTTACCGTGTTGCTTCCCTCCTTCAAAGGAATCCTCGAATACAATATGCTATGGGGTAGTGTTTGCCAATTTCGGGTATCGGCTTTCTCTGTGATCGCGTTGATGATGCTTAGAATCGAGCCCAAATTCCGGTCGCCCTTCTTCACTTCATACTCTTCCAGCTTTTTCAATGCCACCCGGATCAACGCCTTGCTCATCTCAAGATTCATGCGCTCATCAAGACATTTGAATGCTACCTTATTTACATCCTCCAGCAGTTGAAGAGAATATGCTTGTCCCTCCACCTGTATGGTAGCATTTTGAAAATAAACGGGCCGCTCGACATATTTTGGAAACGCTACCCAGAATACTTCAAGTCGGCTAAGGCCACTGCGCTCTTTTTCTTCGTAGCCACCCATATTGAAAGGAAATGTAAGCCCAAGTTCTGGATTGGAAAAAATGATGTAGTTATCGCGTCTCGCGATGTAGAAATTGATACCCCACTCCGCCTTTACCGGACTGAGCCCATTGTGCCAGAAGAATACCAGGTCACCTCGTTCTTCAGAAGGCAGGCGATAGTCCTCCATTCCAAAATCATTTTTGTAACGCTCAAATTCGTCATCCATTCCACTGAGTTTAGCCGTGCGCAAAAGATCAGACTTTAACTGTTCAGGCGGGTTTATATCAAACATCCTATGATAGTCATCCTGATACACCTCCAGTGCATTCCGGTAGGCGATAAAGGCATTGTTATAATCCTTGTCGGAATCGTAAATAATTCCCATCAGGGTATTAATGAACGCATCCCTCCTGAATTTATCATTGGATTCATACCGGTCGGCGAGCTGCTGAAGCCGGAGGTTAAGCCGCCTGCATTCCACCAGAGCATCCTCTGGCTTTTCAAGTTTCAAGTAATTTAATGCCTTGAAATACAGCAACATAAGGTGCTCATGATCCTCTCCCCGGTACGCACTAAAATTGGGGTTGGTTAAGTATGATCCTACTTCATTCAAGTAGTTGATATGATAGTCCTCACCGTACAGAAAGGCCTTCTCGAAATATTCATTGCTTTCTTCATACCGGCCCTTCAATGAAAGCAAGAGACCATTATTTACATCAAAAAGGAACTGCCTCTTTCCTGCCGCTTCCGAGGGACGCGATCGCAAGGTGGAGAGCGCTTTATCAAGATCTCCCTTTTCAAATTCCTGGTTAAAAGCATGATTGGAGTGATAGTAAGTTGAACAGGAACTGCCGACAATTACCAGTATGATAAAAACCTTTTTCATCAAGCCTCCGCGGTTTCAATTGATCTACCTAATTCTTTACATACTTCTTAATCTCTTCCTGACCGTACCAAACCCGTTTGTTGGTCTCCATATCCGTAAGAAAAAGCGTGGTGATATAGTTCACCAATCTTTCCTTCTGATAGAGATCTGTCTCGGAGGTCATTTCACCGAAGAGCATCAGGTTGGCACCTACTTCTTTGCCCCATTTTGCCACCGTACCGGGGTCTGAAAAATCTTGTTGCTGAGCGCGTTCCTGCCTTAGCTTGTCTCTGAAGGAATCCGATTCCACCAGGTCAGCCGCACCGGAATTAAAGATTGCGAGCTCCAGTTTCTTGATGTACGCTTCAGACTCAATATGTTCACTCGTCTTGTTTCGCACCAGGCCCACGATGATGGTAGGCTTCTTGCCTAGTTGCTTCACATATTCTTTGAATTTTTCACTTGCCAGCAAGTCCGAAATCATCTTATTAGATACTTGTCGTGAATCTGAGTCATTCCATCGACCACTTAAGTCGATGGATTGATTTGGGTCTATGCGCCTGACCGACCTTGCACAACCAACCAGCAGTAAGACTATTAACAAGAAGGATGTTGTGGAATACTTCATGACAAAAGATATGCATTCATTAGATCAAAATCCTTGCCAATGGTCATAGGCAGGGTGTTGGGTATTTAGTATTGGCTTTAAGACCAACTTTAACACTTACTCACTTTAACACCTTAAAAAAAGCACCTTGCTCTATTATCGCTTAAGCAGATGAATTACTTCTTTCGGGTTGGGTGACGAAAAAACCACATTTCCGGCAACCAGCACATTTGCACCAGCCTCCATTAACGGACGCGCATTTTCAAGATGCACACCTCCATCAATTTCAATCAGGGCTTTGGATTTTTTCGCTTTTATGAGCGCAGCCAGATCCTTAATTTTTAGATAAGTGTTTTCTATAAATTTCTGTGCCCCAAATCCCGGATTGACCGACATCAAACAGACAAGGTCAATGCTCTCAATTATATTTTCCAGGTCTATCACCGGCGTGTGCGGATTGATGGCAACGCCCGCCTTTGCACCAAGACTTTTAATCTGTTGTATGTTTCTATGGAGGTGTGGGCAAGCTTCCACGTGAACCGATATGGTATCCGCTCCTGCCCTACGGAATACCTCGATCAGTTTCTCAGGATTCACGATCATCAGGTGTACATCCAATGGCTTGGTCGCATGACGTTTCACAGCCTCCACCACAGGTATTCCCATCGAGATATTGGGCACAAAGACCCCATCCATGACATCCACATGGATCCAATCCGCTTCGCTTTCATTGATCATGGAGATCTCACGCTGCAGGTACGCGAAGTCTGATGCTAAGATGGAAGGAGCTACGATTGGTTTCATATTCTGCTCCCAAAAATAGCACATTAAAGCTTTACAATATGAAAGACTTTAAGAAGCGTGGAGGTCTTAACTTTAAGGAAGTAGCTCCCTGCCACAAGATTGGCGAGTGAAATCTCCAAGGGGTTGTTAAGCCAATCAAGAGTGGTTGATGGATCAGATATGGCCTTTCCTTGCGAGTCATAAAATGAAAGCTCTACCTGGCCTTCCGGGAGTTTTTTAAAAGCCAAATGCATGGAAGACTCAGCGGGGTTTGGAAAAATAAATACGTCATCATCTGACTTGGTTGATTCAAGGTAATTTTTTACAGCGATGTAATTTGGCAACCCAAAGCCAACCTGATTGTTGGGAGCGTTGCCTTTATTGGCCGATAATTTTATCGCTTGAATGAGTTCGACAGTTGTCAATTCCGGGTACGCCTGAAGCAACCCTGCCGCCAGGCTCGTCACGAGTGGAGCGGCCAAAGATGTGCCACTGGAGGTACCCAAAGTCCCGTCAGGGCGAATCACCGCCGTGTTTTGACCAAGGGCCACCACATCGGGTTTTGTTCTGCCGTCGGAAGTAGGTCCGAATGCGCTGAAACCCGTTTTCGTACCAGCTGCATCGACTGCTCCAACTGCGAGGATGCCATCTGCGTCTGCTGGCGGTGCCACGTAGTGCCAGGCATTGTTACCGTCATTGCCAGCACTTACCACCACAATAATTCCACGATCACGGGCCATCATCGCTGCCTTGGTAACAATTGCTGTCTTTCCATTAAGGTCGGAAATCTTGTAGTCCATTTTCGAATCATCAAAGAGATTATACCCCAGGGAGGATTGAATAATATCTGTGCCCGCGCTATCCGCTTTCTCTGCAGCGAATAACCAATTGTATTCCTCCACCCGATACTCGGAAGCAACATCTTCCGTAACGAACAACAGATAATTG
>JAYVRH010000509.1:0-1518 GCA_043776495.1 Cyclobacteriaceae bacterium | reverse complement strand
GCACATGAAGCCCAGCGATATGCAGAAGAAGAATATGGAAAAGCCTGGGAGCGAGATAACAAATCAACCACAAGAAAATGAGTGCGGAAGAAGAACTGAAAGCCTTTAAGCTTCAAACATTGAAGCGGTCGAGGGTAACCTCTATTGTATTGGGCAGTGCAGCAGTTATCGCTGTTCTTTTTGTGGTGTATGGATTTACCCAAAACATTGAGGTCAACAGGCAACGGGACTTAAGGCTTGATCTGGAGCATCAGTTGTGGGATTGTCTGGGACAGGCTGCAATAGAGCAATCATTAATGATAGAGCGTAGGAATGTTCTTCTTGAAAAAATTGACAGCTTAACGAATGCCAATAATAAAAAAACCAAAAAGTAAAGTCATTTTCGTTGATATAAATAGACTGCCATGACAACCGAAGAGGAACTCATCGATCTGCGCAAGCGACTTGAAGAAAGCGAAAAAGTACGGCTTAGGGAGATGCGAAAAGCAGCCTTTGTATTTGGGACTTTAGCTACAGTTTTTCTTATTGCTTTGGTTTATTTCTTTTTTCAGGAAGCAAAGTCCAATATGCAGATTGTCATAGCGGAAAGGAATAAGGTCGTCGCTGAAGAGCTTGCAGCAGTGATGAAAAAACAAATCCTCGTCGAAATGGAAAAATCGGCAGCCTGCGAAAGAAGCCTGGCAGCACTACAATCTTCAAATGCAAAGAGCGGAAAATAATGGCTGACCTATTCAGAATTATTCCACCAAAAAGTTCCGCAGTGCCAATACTGGTGAGTGTGCCGCACTGTGGCACTTTTTTTCCATCCGAACTAACCGATCAATTTAAGCCCGAATTTATCCAGTCACCCGACGACACCGATTGGTATGTGGATACCCTCTATGATTTTGTAGCGGATATGGGGATCACTATGATCGCGTCACGCAACAGCCGTTGGGTCATCGACCTCAACCGCGATCCTCAAAGCAAACCTCTTTACTCTGATGGAAGAATAATTACTTCACTATGCCCCACCACCACTTTCTTAGGCGATCCGATTTATTGCGATGGAAGAAATGAAGTTGCAACAGCCGAAGTCCAACGAAGGGTAGATGTTTATTACAAACCCTATCATCAGAAGATTCAAGCTTTGATGGATGATTTGAAAAGTAAGTTTGGAAAAGTGGTGCTGTGGGATTGTCACTCCATACGCCAATCTGTTCCCACGATCCAGCAAGAGAAATTTCCTGATCTGATTTTGGGTGATGCGGATGGCACCTCAGCTTCACCCGGGCTGATTGAAAGCGTTCTTGGAGTTTTGGATCATAGCCAATACGCAGTCAATCACAACCATCCATTCAAAGGTGGTTACATTACACGTCACTTCGGCCAGCCAGCAAGGAATCAACATGCGCTACAACTCGAGATGACGAAAGTAAATTACATGGACGATGGTGAGACTCATTACGATCACGAGCGGGCAACGAGGATGCGTGAGCTGCTTAAGCTTAATTTTGAGAAGCTGATTGACCAGCTGTG
>JAYVRH010000508.1:0-1519 GCA_043776495.1 Cyclobacteriaceae bacterium | reverse complement strand
ATGCTGGCCGTAAGATAATCCAGTCACGAACATCAGCAGGATCGCTATTTGGTGCCCCAGTAGAGTGAACTTATTCCGAATGTGAGTGGATTGCATTGCGGATTTTTATATCCAATGTCGGACAGAATTTTTAAAAAAGCTTTACCATCCGGGAAGGCCCTTACAGACTCGGGAAGGTAGCGATATGCTTCCTGATCACTCGAAATCCATCGGCCAATCAACGGCAAGATGGTCGTAAAATAAACGTTGTACAACTGCTTAAACGGGAATTTTGACGGTCGGGAGAATTCCAGCACGATTACCCTGCCGCCTGGCTTCAAGACTCGGAGCATTTCGGAAAGGCCCCGGTCCAGGTTCTCAAAATTCCTCACACCAAATGCAACGATGACTGCATCAAAAAAATTATCTTCAAAGGGAAGATTTTCTGAATCCCCGGAGCGCAGTTCGATCACAGCATCCAGTTTTTTTTCTCTCATTTTTCGCCGCCCCACTTCGAGCATCCCCTCAGAAATATCAACGCCAATGATCTTTTCAGGATGTAAACTCATCGCTTCGATTGAAAAGTCACCGGTACCGGTCGCGACATCAAGAATGATTTTTGGCTGTAGGGCATCCAACAGTCGGATGGCTTTCTTACGCCAGAGAATATCAATGCCCAGGCTCAAAAAATGGTTCAGAAAATCATAGCGCCCGCTGATGCTGTCAAACATTCGGGCTACCTGTTGCTTTTTTGACGAGGTGTCTTTTTTATAAGGTACTACCACCTGAATTTTCCTTTAAATCAATACTGGGAAGCGATATACGACTTTAATTGTAATTAACCCTTATCTCTACCCTTCTGTTCAATTCACGGCCTGCTTTTTCGTCATCATTGGACACCGCAGGCTGCCCGGCTCCCCATCCTTTTATCGCGATCCGCTCAAGCGGTATACCCCTTTCTACAAGGTGTGTCTTTACAGACTGGCCCCGTGAAATAGATAAAGACAAGTTAAATTTATCAGATCCAACTTTGTCCGTATGTCCGTCAACTTGAATAAACGAATCTTTCCCTTTTGGAATTTGACCGATAAAGTCATCGATAAGTTGGAGTTGTTGAGGTGAGAGTTGAGAGGTTGCAAACGTAAAATAGATAACCAGTAAAGGTTGCCTTTGTTCAGTGGGTGAGTAATCAGGCTCTTTTTGTATGGCCCATACTGCCTTCGCCTCCTCCACCAATTCCTTCGGCAACGTGATCAAATAGATGTCATCGGCTCCGAAGCCTTCCTCACGGATGGAGGAATAATATGCCTGTTTACCGTCTTTTGTACCAACAAAATAAATATCATTGCCGGGGGTGTTAATTGGAAAGCCAAGATTTTCTGCCTCTGACCATTGATTCGATTTTTGAACGGACCGAAAAATATCAAAGCCACCCATGCTGTCATGACCCTTGGAGCTGAAATAAAGGATCATGCCATCAAAGCTTAGAAAAGGACTATCCTCGTCCCACTGGCTGTTGATCGAAGGTCCAAGGTTCATT
>JAYVRH010000507.1:0-4824 GCA_043776495.1 Cyclobacteriaceae bacterium | reverse complement strand
TCTTAGCCTTCCTAAAAAATCCTTGCTTTGGTAGCGAAAACTTTTGGCAGCGCTGTGTTCGGAGTGGATGCCCGCACCATCACGGTGGAGGTGAACGTTACGCAAGGCCAGCACCTGTACATCAGCGGGATGCCAGACACAGCAGTCAAAGAGAGTGAGCATCGGGTAGAGTCGGCCATTAAGACTGCCAACTTCTTTATGCCGCGAAACAAAGTGGTGGTGAACCTCGCCCCGGCAGACATTCGCAAAGAAGGTTCTGCCTACGACCTTCCCATGGCGCTGAGCATACTGCAAGCGTCGGGACAAATCGAAGCCATCGACCTGGAGAAATATGTGATTATGGGCGAGCTGTCGCTCGATGGTTCATTGCGTCCAATCAAAGGTGTGCTTCCCATAGCGATCCAGTCGCGCAAGGAAAATTTTAAGGGCTTCGTCCTGCCCAAATCAAATACCCGTGAGGCCGCCATCGTCAATAACCTCGATGTCATCGGTGTGGATACACTGAGGGAGGCAATTGATTTTTTTGAAGGTAAACTGAAAATCGAGCCGCTCGTGATCGACACCCGCGAAATGTTTCAAAGCAAACTCAATACCTACGACTCTGATTTCAAAGATGTTCAAGGCCAGGAAAATATCAAACGGGCGCTGGAGATTGCCGCAGCCGGTGGACACAATGTAATCATGATCGGGCCCCCGGGGGCAGGGAAAACAATGTTGGCAAAAAGACTTCCCACCATTCTGCCGCCGCTCAGCCTGAATGAAGCGCTTGAGACCACAAAAATTCATTCGATCGCCGGGAAGCTCGGCAAGAATGCATCGCTGCTCACCACCCGGCCTTTCAGATCTCCTCATCACACGATTTCAGATGTAGCGCTGGTTGGAGGTGGAGGAAACCCGCAGCCAGGAGAAATTTCTCTTTCACACAATGGAGTTTTGTTCCTCGACGAACTTCCTGAATTCAAACGCACCGTGCTGGAAGTGATGCGACAACCCATGGAGGAACGAAGGGTGACGATCTCCCGCGCTAAGGCCTCTATCGACTATCCTGCCAACTTTATGCTCGTGGCAAGTATGAACCCTTGTCCTTGTGGATATTATAACCATCCCGAAAGGGAATGTGTATGCGGTCCTGGGATCGTGCAACGATACTTAAGCAAAGTCAGTGGTCCACTGCTCGATCGCATAGACTTGCACGTTGAAGTGGTGCCCGTGAGTTTCGATGAGCTGGTGGCAAGACGAAAATCAGATACAAGTGAAGAGATTCGGGAGCGTGTGGTGAAAGCAAGACAAATTCAATCAGACCGCTTTGCGGGCCAGAATAACATTTACTGCAATGCCATGATGCCTTCTAACATGGTGAAAGATATTTGCGTGATCAGCGAGGCGGGGGTTAAATTGCTGAAAACCGCCATGGAGCGTCTTGGGCTTTCTGCCCGGGCTTATGATCGCATATTGAAAGTTTCACGTACCATTGCCGACCTTTCGGGCACGGAGGACATTAAAGTAGAACACCTCGCAGAAGCGATCCAATACAGGAGCCTGGACCGGGAAGGATGGGCAGGGTAACAATGAAGAAAACGATTTTACTTTATGGACTCTCTTTGGCTGGCATGGTGGCCCTGCTCAAATTCGTTGAGTATCGTCTCTTCGTCCGCGACCTCAGCATGGAGTTTTATGTTGGGGTAGTGGCAGTTTTATTTACATCCCTTGGTGTTTGGGTTGGACTGAGGCTTACACGCAAGAAGGTCATCATCATATCACCCGATTTTGTTTTCAACCAGCCTGCCTTGGACCGCCTTGGAATCAGCAAGCGCGAATTTGAGGTGTTGGAGCTTATTGCAACCGGCCTTTCAAATCAGGAGATCGCCGATAAGCTCTTCGTGTCCGTCAACACAATCAAGTCCCACTCATCCAATCTTTTTCAAAAACTTGACGTCAGCCGCCGCACACAGGCAATCCAGCGGGCGAAGGAGTTACGGCTTATTCCATGAGCGTGAATTCAAACCTCACTGTAACCATCCTCTAAATTATTACAATAGAACTCAGTAAATCATCCATCCAGCTTTCAACTGACAGCTTTAAGCTTTACCCTTCTCCCTAAACTTTCGAATGATTTCCTACCATTCCAACGAATTCATACTTTAGGGTGAAGGAATTTGATACCACTGCCTGCATTTTTGTTTCATGATAGCGATTCCTTTTTAACCATCTAAAACAAAATAATATGAGAAAAATAGTTCTTGTCTATGGGCTGATCGCAGCCGCAATCTTTGCGATTACCATGTTTGGTGCTTTTCCGTTCTGGAAAAATGGTACCCTCACCTTTGACAACGGTGAATATGTAGGCTATACCTCCATGATCATCGCGTTGTCACTGGTTTTCTTTGGGGTAAAATCATTTCGGGACAATCACCTCAACGGATCCATCAAGTTTGGCAAGGCATTTCAAGTGGGATTATTAATTAGCGTAGTGGCTTCGTTGGGTTATGCTATTTCCTGGGAATTCTACTTTAACCTCATCGCTCCCGACTTTATGGATGCGTACGCCGCTTTCTCCATTGATAAGGCAAAATCAAGTGGAGTGGGTGAAGCGCAAATCCAAAAATTGATGGCAGATATGGACAGCGCGAAGGAAATGTACAAGAACCCTTTCCTCCGGTTTGGGATGACACTGACGGAAGTTTTTCCTGTGGGGATTCTCATTAGCCTCATCAGCGCCGGACTGTTAAGAAAGAAGAATTTGTTGGCAACGCAAGGGGCATAGCGATGAAACGAGCAACAGGAGTCGGGGGTATTTTCTTCATCGCGGAGAATCCTAATAAATTAAAAGCATGGTATGAGCGCCACCTCGGCATTGCCAGTATTTTCCTTTGGCAAGACGCTGATCTTCCATCTAAATCCGGGTACACCGTCTGGAATGTATTTTCAAACACATCCAAAATGTTTGAAGGGGTAAGAAAGGGATTTGTGATTAATTACAGGGTAGAGGATTTGGTGCTGTTGTTATCGGCCCTGGAAAAAGAAGAGGTCCGGATCATCGGAGAAATAGAAAGTGATGACGATGGTAAGTTTGCCACCATTCTGGATTTGGAAGACAACAAGGTTGTATTGTGGGAACCAAGTGATAAAATCCCAAAAATAGTTTCACATGCTTTAGATCGTGTGACCGGTATAGGTGGAATATTCTTTAAAACAATCGACAAAGCAAAATTGAAGGAATGGTATGGGAGGCACTTGGGATTTAACATCACAGAATGGGGTTGTACTTTTCAGTGGATTGATCTAAACGATCCTGAAGCAAAAGTCCCCGCACGGACAGAGTGGAGTCCTTTCCCGGCTGACACCACCTACTTCGAACCCAGCCAAAAAGATTTCATGTTCAATTATAGGGTGAAAGACCTCGTAGGTCTTCTGCAAAATCTGGAATCAGCAGGAGTGGAGATCGTGGGAAAAATGGAAGAATTTTCCTACGGCAAATTTGCATGGATCATAGACCAGGAGAAGAACAAGATTGAGTTGTGGGAGCCGAAGGACGATGGATTTTAGCTCTACCTCATTGGGTTTCTTCATGGAGCATTGAGCAACACATCCCTGTTTCGTAACCAAATTGCTTTTCGAAGTCTATTCTGACTCTTCCAGAGATAATGATTCGAAATTGGAAGCGTAATGGCTGCACCACCCAAGGCGATCCACGAAGCGGTTGTTTCATGATTCTTTGCGAGAATGAAAGAGGTAACGACAAGTCCAAGTGCAAGGAAACTATAAGGTCGTGCTTTTCTATAGTCGTGACGTGCAAGCATGTATTCCTTGAGACCCTCATCGGAAAAGGCAAATTCTTTTTGAAGTGCATGATGGCGGGTTGAAAGTACCTGGCTTCCCTTCATGTACCTTCCTTTACCCAAATAAATAGTCTCATTCTCATAGCGGTTCCGCAATACAAGGGTGCCCGAGCTTTCTCCCAAAAGTACATCACGGTTCCGAACCCAAAGGGCATGTTGAAACCTATTTCCACTTCTGATCTGGTAATGTAGTCCATAGCCATAGGCCACCAGGGAACCTGCCAACGGGATTAACGCACCTTCCTTTTTATCCACAAGGAGAAGAATTGATCCCACATATAATCCAAGAGCAAGATAAAAACTCCGATTTGCAGACTTGTGGTCTTGGGCGGAAAGCAAGAACTCCGGATACGCTTCTTTTGAAAACGTGAATTCCTTTTCGATTGTAATAAACTTAAGCCTGGAGAATTGATCTCCCTTCACATAACCTTTACCCTGCAGATAGATTGTTTCATTTTCATAACGCTGCTTTAAACTCAAAGAGTCTGAAGATTGAGAATAGACCAGTGATGCAGAAAAACAAGATAAGAGGATTGTTGCGTGAATTAACGATTTCATTAGTAGCTTAGTCACGGGATACAACATGTTTTTGGTGGACCAATTAAAACACAGCTTGAAAGAATCATATTCGTAATTTATGTTAAAAATCCTCAACGCCAAACAAATCAAAGCGCTGGATGGTCATACCATAGAGCATAAACCCATCGCATCCATTGACTTGATGGAGCGTGCTTGCCTTGCCTTTGTGCAATGGTTTGTGACCAGGTTCGACGCTACAAAAAGCATCGATGTAATTTGTGGTACAGGCAATAACGGAGGAGATGGCCTTGGTATTGCAAGGATCCTACATGATTGGGGCTACCCGGTGAACGTGTGGATTGTGAGAGGATCAGCAAATGAAACGGAAGATTTTAAAACTAACTTCAAACGCCTGCCTGAAAAAATTAAGGTTTCCGATTTATTAATTTCAACCAAAGCAGCATCT
>JAYVRH010000506.1:0-1524 GCA_043776495.1 Cyclobacteriaceae bacterium | reverse complement strand
AGGGAAACAGGAAAGCAAAAAGTTTACCATTCCCCCCATCACACAAAAGCCACAAAGGGGCGGAAAGCAAAAGTCACGCATACAGCTCGTTATGAATTTTACGAACGGGTAGAAAAAGCAGCCAAGGAAAAGCAACGAATTATTAAAAGGCTCTCCAGGGCCCAATTTTCAGACCCTCGATATTTCGGGCACAAACGCATACCTAAGCGAAGGTTGTCCTATAAAATGCGCTATTGCAACGAATGCGGAATTCGCCATTAAATTATCTGGCACCTATTAGATTAATTTGCTTGCGATCATCGTTAACTTTGCACCATGAATTCTTGGGTCGCATGGATCGCAGGCATCTTTTCAATCATGATGGCTCCAATGCTTTTGGCCCAATCGAAAGAGCCGTCCAAACCAGCTGATAAAAATTTTCCGACCACCCTTCAACCGGTTAACCCTGTAAAATATTACGGACCGCGAAAGGAAAAGAAGAAGAAGAAGAAGAGTACGGTGACCTACGATGCACAGAACGATTATTATGACCGGATAGAAAAGACATGGCGCGTGCAGGAGAAGCGGGAGAAATCATTTGAGCGCGGCGAAGCTACAGACTATATGAAGCCGCCATACTTTGGTCATAAGAAACCACCAAAAGTTCGACCGATCGAAAAACGCAAATATTGTAAAATTTGCGGCATTCGGCATTGAACTTTCTTTGCAAATCTAGAAGCAATACTCCCGACCAAAATTCTGTCTTATTCTTACTGGCAGATTGGATCCAATGCAATCGATCCGGTGTGTATTATTTGTCAGCTCATAGTTTCGTAATAACTTACAGCATGAAAAATATGAGTGCTCCGCCTTCGGCGGTAAGTAGGATCATTAAATAACAACCTAACCCAACCCCATGAGCGAATTCCTTCCTGACTTCTTCCCTACAGAAGAATCTATACCGCCTGCTTCACGGTTATCCGATTTTATCGAACAGAGAGAATATCTCATCAACGGCGAACTAAGAACATGGCCTGGCGACCTCAACCCGGTCATGAGCCCAATATTTATTAAAAAGGGAGAAGGGCATGAACAAAAAATTATTGGGACTACTCCGCTCCTTACGTCCCGTGAAGCACTGCATGCCTTGGATGCCGCCGTGGCGGCTTATGATCTTGGTCATGGGATTTGGCCGCTCATGACGGTGACTGAAAGGATCGAACATGTTGAACGATTCTTATTGAAGATGCGGGAACAACGGGCGATTGTTGTGAACCTTCTTATGTGGGAGATTGGTAAAACATTGAAAGATTCTGAAAAAGAATTTGACAGGACCTACGAATATATCATTGATACGATCAACGCGCTGAAAGAACTTGATAGAAATTCAGCCAAGTTTGTTGAAGGGCAGGGCATCATGGGGCAAATCCGCCGTGTCCCGCTGGGTGTAGCCCTTTGTATGGGACCCTTCAATTATCCCCTCAATGAAACATTCACGACACTCTTTCCTGCTCTGATCATGGGAAACACAGTGGTGTTCAAGCC
>JAYVRH010000505.1:0-1524 GCA_043776495.1 Cyclobacteriaceae bacterium | reverse complement strand
ACGAAAGTCTTATCATGTGATATGACGATGACTGCCTTGGCATTATTAATCAGAAAGTCTTCCAACCATTGGATAGAGTCAATGTCCATGTGGTTGGTTGGCTCATCCAGTAGTACCAAGTCAGGCTTCTGCAAGAGGATCTTGGCCAACTCGATGCGCATGCGCCAGCCACCGCTAAATTCCATGGTAGGGCGCGCAAAATCCGATCGGAGAAAACCAAGGCCCAATAGGGTTTTCTCAACTTCTGCATCAAAATTGATTTCCTCAATGGAGTAGTATTTTTCGCTCAGCTCAGACACTTGTTCGATGATCTTTGAATATTCGTCGGACTCATAATCGGTGCGGGTCTCCAATTGAGCATTGAGGTCATCCATTTGTTTTTTCATATTCAGGATCTTTGAGAATGCCTTTGAAGCTTCCTGAAAAACCGAGCTGTCATCTTCGGTAAGCAAATGCTGTGGCAAATAGGCGATGATGGCGTCTTTCGGTGCTGATACCTTTCCTCGGGTTGGTTTTTTACCGCCTGCAATAATCTTTAATAAAGTTGATTTTCCAGCGCCATTTTTACCCATCAGGGCGATGCGGTCATTTTCATTTATATTAAAAGAAATATCGCTGAAAAGGGCCGACCCGTTAAACTCAACTGTTAGTGCATCAACTGAAATCATGTGTTTTTGAAATAAGGGGGCAAAGATATTATTTTTTTGAGCCCGCCCGCCTACCATTCCGCTTTGAAACCTTCCATCATTTTGACGTAATTGGGTTCGTGATCAATAAGGCAGATTAGCAATTCGTTAGTTTGGGAGAAGAAGAATGAGCCTAATGAGAAACATAGTATTGGGGAGCCGGCCACGACTTCCCCGGCTTGAGTTCAAATATGCCATGCTCCGCGGGGAGTTTGCCTTGATCATTATTGCCGTCGGCACATTTTACATTGGCCTTGACTCTTTTAACGGCGTCGCCACCTTTCTTCCCTGGTATGTCCTGATGATTGGTTTGTCGGCGATGGCCATGGCTTTCAACCGATGGCAGAGATACACTCTTTCCAATACCGTTATCGTATTTATTGTTAATTTTCTTGTTTTCCTTTTTGCGGACGTAGACCATCCATTCGGCGGGGTCTATTTCTACTTCATCGCTTCGTCAATTGCGGGCCTCATTCTCTTCAGTAACAGTAGACCCAGGGTAGGACTTTTTTTTGCCCTTCTTCCCATTGGCCTGGGCTTCACTGCTTTCTTTAGCGATCTTAATTTAATCCCTCCTCCAATCTATACCGGCGATGTTATGAAAATTAATTTTATTTCCAATTTCACGATTGGACTGCTTTCAACGATTTTTATGCTGAAATTTTTGTTGAGCCAGAATCGTGATTCGGAGAAGTCATTGGTGGAGCAAAATGAATTGCTGGGAAAGGCAAACAAAGAACTTGATCATTTTGTGTATAGTGTATCACACGACTTACGTGCGCCGCTCAGCTCTATTCAGGGACTTACCAATATCTATCAACTTTCGACAGATGAGAAT
>JAYVRH010000504.1:0-1525 GCA_043776495.1 Cyclobacteriaceae bacterium | reverse complement strand
CGCCATTGCTGAGGCGAAGCTATCAATCCCGATTTCCATAGTTTCCTTTTTTCTGTGTCACAACACTCGTGTTCGCTAATTAATTCAATTATCTTACTCGGACTAAGATTAATTTCACTATGTCAACTTTATTCAAGCATGATCCGATCTACAACTGTACGACCCCGCTCGGGTCGTACATTTTTTAGGACACCACACTATAAACATTTGACCCCTCCGGAGTCAGTAAGCAGCGGCCAAACAATCTCGAAGGGATTGAACCTTTATAGAACAGGAATGCGACCATTCCAGTCGACCCCGAAGGGTGTCGAACCATTACAGTTCTCGGCGCAGGAAACATGACACAGTAGGATTAATAAAGAGACGCTAAAGACAAATCTGTACTTTAGGCTGTCCCGGATTACGAAGTCAACCGATTATCATTCTTGAAGAGCATTGCGTGTTCTGATCAGCTTACTGCGGCGCCACTTGAAAATTCAATATTTCAATCTTTGACTTGCTGCCGTTGTCAAAAGTCATTTCCAGCGTACCAGACATTCGCTTCAAAAGAATTTCGACAAGCCTGAGTCCAAAACCGCCTTCCCTGTCAGTCTTGACTTGCTTGGTCATACCCGGTCCATTGTCTGAAACGGTCAATACTAATTTATTTCTGAAGTCCTCCAATGTGATGGTTAATTCAAGGCGTCCGGTTTCTGACAGGCCATGCTTGAGGGAATTGGTGACCAGTTCATTGATGATTAATCCGATTGAAATGGCTGTTTCAATATCTACTTTCACGGATGCAATGGAAAGTTTTTTCTTCAGCTTCCCTTCTTCCGAGAAGGTGGAAAGAATATTTCGAATGAGGTCTTCAAGAAAACTCTTTAGATTAATGGAACTCAAGGTCTCGTGTTGATATAGCTTTTGATGTATGAGGGCAATTGACATAATCCTTGACTTTGTCTTCTCCAACTCCAGGATGGCCTCAGGGCTTAAGACATACGAGGATTGGAGGTTGATGAGACTGGCAATAAGCTGTAGGTTATTTTTAACCCTATGATGAACTTCCTTCAGCAACGCAGCCTGTTCCCGATTGGAGATATCAAGTGCAATGTTCTTCTTTTTTATTTTGTTGCGCTGCCTCACAAAGACAACAATGAAGAAGATGGAGGCGAATGATATTCCGGCGAGGGACACCATAGTAACGTTTCTGTTCCGGAGTTTAAGTTCATTTTGACTGTTGAGAACTTTCAGCAGTTCCAGTTCCCTCACCTTTTTGGAGGTCTTGTATTGGGCCTGAAGACGGATGAGTGTCAAGGAGGTTTCCTGTTGATCCAGACTATCGACGAGATGAGAGTATTGCTTCTGGTAAAGCAGGGCTTTAAGAGGATTCCCTTTGGCTTCATACAGTTGTTCGCCTAACTGATATAGATTTTTTTCATTGGTGAGTGAAACTTGATGTGCCAAAGCAACGCCAGCCAGAAGATGTTGTTCACTTTCAGGATACCTTCCCATCTTCAAGTAGGTGCCAGCTAATTTTCTGTGC
>JAYVRH010000503.1:0-1528 GCA_043776495.1 Cyclobacteriaceae bacterium | reverse complement strand
ATGCACCGCACGGTTTATGAAATTTTCTATTAGGAAAGGTTCGCTGTTACTACTTCTCTGAGGGACCCAACCATCCATTCATCAACAGCCAGGCTTTACAACGTTCCATCCAATTGTCTTTCGTTGTCTTATTATTCAATCCAAAACCATGACCACCCTCCTGGTAAAGGTGCATTTCAGCCGAGACATGATTTTCAATCAGTTGTTGGTAGAAAACAATGCTATTATCAGGCTTTACTACGTTGTCATCACTGGCATGCACTAAAAAAGTCGGAGGAGTTTCCTTAGTCACTTGCAATTCATTTGAATAGAGATTGATTTTCTCTACCGCTGGATTCTTGCCAATCAATTGATCTCTTGAACCGATGTGGCCAATGCCATCCCGGAAGCTAATCACCGGATAAATCAGGATCATGAAATCCGGACGCAGACTGATGTTGGTGGGATTCTCAATGACCGCCTTGTTAAAGTGGGTCCCGGCTGTGGAAGCTAAATGACCTCCTGCAGAAAAACCCATGATTCCAATTCGAATAGGATCCACCTTCCATTCTTTGGAATTCTGTCTTAACAATTTGATCGCTTGCTGCGCATCTTGCAAGGGGCCAATCTCACGATTGATCATGGTTTCATCATTGGGTATACGGTATTTCAAAACAAAAGCAGCAACGCCCATTTCATTGAACCTCTTTGCCACATCAGTTCCCTCATGACTGATTGCGTTAATCCAATACCCTCCTCCCGGACAAATGATTATGGCCGCGCCAGTGGCTGTGCCTTCAGAAGGCAGGTAGATCGCTAAGGTTGGTCTCGAAATTTTGCTGATGCGCACAATTCCATCCGTTTCAGACTTCTCCTCATCAGGAGTTGGTTTGCTGTTAGGTATCTCACGTTCGTAAAGGGGAATTACCTTTTGAGCTGATAGTGTAATGCTGGTCATGAGGAGGGTCACTAGAAAAGAAAAGTGTTTCATATTTGTCCGCTTTTTTCATCGCTGCCGGCAGTTGCCTGACTGCTGATTATATTCGGGTCAATTCCAAGGTAGCCTACTTTAATGAAATTTCTTATCCCTTCGACGAAAACCCGGCTGCGCTAGGAAACTAATTTACTAGTTATTTTCTGTCGAGATACCCACTTGCTCAATGAGTGAATACGAAGTGCCTTAAGATATTTATGCACTAACAAGATCTTTGGAAGACGGCACAATTAGAACCGGGACCCCGCTATTTTTCAGAAATTCATCAAAGCTGAGTTTTTTATACTCTTCGAAATTCTGAACGATTGAATTTTCCATTACCAATAAGCTAACAGGGCTCTTACGAATATACATTTCTATCCGGTGGGGGAAGAAGCCTACCTCAGTAATAAACTGGAAAGACCCCAGTTCGGTCTTTTTCAGTTTCTTTTCAATTTGATTGAATTTCTTCAGTGCTTCATTCTCCATGTTTTTCTTCAAGTCAATCATCTCCCCATCATTGTTTTCTGTAATTAACCTATAACAGAACAAGACAGTGACATAGGCCTGAGTCTG
>JAYVRH010000502.1:0-4846 GCA_043776495.1 Cyclobacteriaceae bacterium | reverse complement strand
GAACTATTTGATGAATCTTTAGTTAATTAGCACATCCGGATCGTACTATGAATTTTCAACTCACCGAAGAACACCTGGCAGTTCAGCAAGCCGCACGCGATTTTGCTCAAAATGAATTGCTCCCTGGTGTAATCGAGCGCGATGCCCACGCGAAATTTCCTGTCGAGTTGCAAAGGCGAATGGGTGAACTTGGGTTCATGGGCATGATGACCGACCCAAAATACAATGGAGGAGGCATGGATACGATATCGTATGTCCTTGCGATGGAAGAACTTTCAAAAATAGATGCTTCCGCCTCTGTGATGATGTCGGTGAATAATTCATTGGTGTGTTGGGGCCTGGAGAAGTATGGCAGCGAGGAGCAGAAGCTGAAGCACCTCACGCGCCTGGCAGCAGGAGAAGTATTGGGCGCGTTCTGTTTGTCAGAACCGGAAGCAGGATCAGATGCGACCAGTCAACGCACAACGGCGGAAGACAAAGGGGATTACTACTTGCTCAATGGTACCAAGAATTGGATTACCAATGGAAGCAGTGCAAGTGTTTATCTGGTGATGGCCCAAACCGATGCCACTAAAAAGCACAAAGGAATTAACTGCATCATTGTGGAGCGTGGCATGCCAGGCTTTGTGGTGGGCAAGAAGGAAGATAAAATGGGCATCCGGGGAAGTGATACACACTCTCTGATGTTCACGGATGTGAAAGTGCCAAAGGCCAATCGCATTGGCGAGGAGGGATTTGGATTTACTTTCGCAATGAGTACCCTTAACGGCGGCCGCATCGGCATTGCATCCCAGGCATTGGGAATTGCTTCGGGTGCTTATGAACTTGCCTTGAAATATTCTAAAGAAAGAAAGGCCTTTGGCAAACACTTGTCAGATCATCAGGCAATCCAGTTCAAATTGGCCGAAATGGCCACCAAGATTGATGCGGCCAGGTTACTGGTTTGGAAAGCTGCCTTTCAGAAAGACCAAAAGAAAGACTTTGTAAAAGCCGCTGCCATGGCGAAACTTTTTGCGTCTCAGATTGCTCAGGAGGTTACTACCGAATCGGTGCAAGTTCATGGAGGCTATGGCTATGTGAAAGAGTTTCATGTTGAGCGGCTCATGCGCGATGCGAAGATCACTCAGATATATGAAGGCACGACCGAGATTCAAAAGATGGTGATCTCAAGAGAATTGTTAAGGTAGCCCTCACACATAGTGAGTTTCTTCACAAGCTTATTTGATTTTATTATTTTGTCCTTTGTGCCTTCACTTCATTTGATATAACTGGACTCTCTTTTAAAAATGACCACCAAGAAAATGGCAGAGGAAGCTATTATGTTTTTATTGAGCATGTAGTTGGTTATTTCTAAGTAGACAAAAGTAAAGAGATTATTTCAAGTCTCTGCCTGATATTCATCGATTGAATATTCGGAAGATGAGCGATAGACTCGAATACAGTTGATATTTTACAACCTATTTGCCGGTCTCAACACCTTTGTTCCAATCATACACTTTGTCACTGATTTCAGTTAACAAATCGGGAGATTTTTCCAGAGCGTTGCCGATGACGATCATGTCAGCTCCAGCCTCAAGGGCATTGAGGGCTTTTTGTGGTGTGTTGATACCTCCACCGACAATCATCGGAACGTTGATTGACTTTCTAACAGCCGAAATCATACGGGCACTAATTTCCCGTTCAGCACCGCTGCCAGCATCAAGATAGATGAGCCTAAGACCCAGCATCTCGCCGGCTAAAGCAGTGCAGGCTGCCAATGAATATTTGTCTTCGGGTATGGGTGTGGTGTTGCTGATATAGGCTACAGATGTGGTGCGACCCGAACTGATAAGCATGTAGCCGGTGGGCATCACTTCCATGTGGTTGTTTTTCAAAATCGGAGCAGCTTGTACATGTTGTCCGATCAACAAATCGGGATTGCGGCCGGAGATTAACGATAGAAATAGAATTGCATCGGCTGAAGGGTCAATTTGCATGGCGCTTCCCGGGAAGAGTACAACCGGGATGTTCGCATCCTCTTTAATAACCTGAATTACTTCCGCAAGATTTGGCATGGTGATCAGGCTACCTCCAACGAAAAAAAAATCTACACAATTCTCGTTGGCAAGGTGCACCAGGTGTTTCAGTCTGATTACATCTTCGGCTTTATCAGGATCGATGAGTACAGCAATGGATTTCTTTCCAATGCGGCGACGCTGCTCCAGCATTTCAAGAATTTTCATTCGCCTGTTTTCGTGAAGCTAAATATTCGGAAAGTTTTTCTTTGGCAATGTCCAGCAAGATCGTCGAAGCTTCGTTGAGCACTCGTGTGCCGATCTGACTCAGTACAGAAGGGCCATGATCTTCTTCCTCCAATTCCTGAACTTCTCCTGGAGCATTCGCCTGGGCCTTTAATTTATTTTTCTTCTTTTTCCGGTGGCTGGAGATTGAACTAATCAAAAGATAAGTTAGTGCAAGCGAGCCACCGATGATCAGGGCATTGGTGACCATCTTATCGGCCTTTTGTGTCAATGCACTTACTTCCTTTTCCAACGCTCGTTTGTGGCGATCGGAAGTTTCGATCAGTTTTTTCTTTTCCGGGTCCTGACTTTCTAAGAGTTCCATGCCTACTTTTCTTTTCGTTTGATCATCTGCACCAATTTGTGTTCGAAATATTGATAAATACTCTTCCTGAATACGAGTAAAATCAAAAAAGTAGCTCCATAAATTCCAGCTACGGACCAATAACCGGCATAGGATTCTTCAAAAAAGCGGTTCAGAAATTGGGCCAGGCCTATGCTGAAAAAAATGAGAAACAGAAAACCCATAAAGAAAAGCGCCACCATCACCATACTTCTGGAGATGGCAAGGGCCACATCCTCTCGTATCTCGGCCTTCATCAGCTCAATGCGGGTTTCCACATAGCCGGTCATGTGCTGGATGATATTATCCAACCTCAGAAATTTCAAAATGGACTCAGAAATCTTCTCCATAGCGTATGGCAATATAAGGGATTTTCAACTTTTGCGGGCAATCGTGCAACAAATTGATCTAATAACGCGGTGAGGTTGCTGTGTTATCCAGGCTAGGTTAAATGGTATTATTTCACAACCACACTAAACAACTCCTCGATGGTGGTCACCTGGCCAAGGTAGTCTCGTACTTCCTTTTTCACCAGCAGATTGGATGTGGAGCTAATGTAGCTCCTGATGACTTTTGAATTTTCCGGTCCATACTTTTTTTCAAATACAAACACGGAATCAAACGACAGCTTTGGATTGATTATAAGCTGTGGAAGTACTTCACGAATGCACACCTCGAATTTTCCATCACGGTCTTCTCCATCCCTGCAAAAGCCAGGTTTGTTCAATTCAAAGAGTTCATTGTTGATGATTAACAAACTATTTTTTCGGTAAACTGAATAAATTTGCGATGGCTCAATTCTTTTTTCTCCATCATACACTACCCAACTGCTCATCGCCTGATTTTGAAATGTCTTGGCAATCACCGTGAAGAAGGATGTTTGATTGTGCTCGGTACGCCGATAAGTAAGTTCCGTTACTGACACGGCATCTCGGTTGAAGTAGATCAGTGAGAATGGAATAAAGAAAAACATCACCAGCAGGTAGAGCAGCCCGGCAAGTCGGTACTTCAAGGTAAGTCGACCCAGTCCGTTTGCAAGTTTGATGGGGACTTCCCTCAACGCAGTGATAGGATAAAAAATAATAACACCGATAAAATTGAATAGAAAGTGTGCAATGGCAATGCTAATGGCGGTGTTGGAATTGACCATGGCTGCCAGAAATGCGCTGATCGTTGTTCCAATGTTGGCTCCAAGGATAAAAGGCACCGCGCTTCTGAGCCGCACGACTTTTTTCGCGACCAGAGGAACAACCAGGGAGGTCGTGACAGAACTTGATCGGATGGCAGCGGTAGTGAGAACTCCCCAGGCAAAGGATTTCAACGGGCTCCTGAAGAAGAATTGCCGAAAACGTTCTGACGAAGCGAAGCCCAAGAGATTCGTAAGCACTTTGCGAAAGAATAGGATGGAGCCAAATAGCAACAGTAATGAGAGCACGACCAATACAAAACCATTCCCAATGGCGGTCACCAATAAATCGGTGACTGCTCCAAACCCGCCACCGAGTAGCGAGAAATTTCCATTCGATGTCCCGATGGGTTGATTGAAAAAAGTAGTGGCGATGGTTTGTGACAACCGTGAAAGAAACTGAAAATAATATTCTAATGGGAAGAGGATGATGGCCGTAAGAATATTAAAAAAGTCGTGGTAGGTACCTGCTGCTACCGCCCGTCTGAATTCTTTTTTCTTTGGCAAGAATCCAAGTGACACGATTGTGCTAGTGATGGTCGTCCCGACGTTGGCACCCATGATGATCGGCACCGCGCTTTCTAATGTAAGCGAGCCTGACGCTACAAGTGCTACGGTCATGGAGGTGGTGGCCGTACTACTTTGGATGATGGCGGTAACAAGGAGACCGATGAAGAAAGCTGTGAAAGGATTTGAAGTCGCGAGAATGATTGTCTCCGCAGCGGTTTTGCCCATCTGTTGGAGGGAAGAGAGCATCAACTCCAGGGCAAAAAGAAAAATCAGCAGCGCACCAAGGATGTAAGCCGTATTTCGAATGAAAGTCTTCCATCGGTGATGGTTGGGAGGAACTATTTCAACAATGGGAGGCTCGTTTTTCATCTTGAATGGTAAAGATAGAAACCCACTACGAAGATGAAAGATGTTAACAGAGACTTAATTTGGGTTCTATCGAATTGTATTCCCCAACTCCCTGATCGCCATCCAGGCCATCAATCCAGGGCCGATGGCAAGGGCATCTTCATCGATGTTGAAAGTGGG
>JAYVRH010000501.1:0-17943 GCA_043776495.1 Cyclobacteriaceae bacterium | reverse complement strand
GTTGCAAACGAAAGGCCAGATGGAAGATGATTTGCGCGTGGGAACATGGGAACTTTATGAACCAGATGGAACACTCTCAGGTTATTACAAACCTTTTTATGAAAACAATGAGTTGGCAAGTGAGATTAATTCACTGATCAATAAGAGCAAGGAAACGCCTGCTGTATCGCGTGGGACGCGAAAGACCGGGTTCTATTATTTTCAGCCTCGTTTTCCAGAGTACCGGAGTGTAATCATTGCGGTCAATCCGATGATGGCTTTTGTAGGGCGGATGCCGCTAGCGATTGAATTTTACAATGAAGAACGTCTGGGGCATGAATTTGAGTTTGAAGGAATCCGCTCACCTTTCTTCACCGCAGACTCTGACGTGCCTCCCGGAAAGACTTTTCAGAGAGGATACTCCATAGCTTTGAAGCAGAAATTTTACAATACGATCCATACAGGTATGTGGTATTTTGGACATGAAATAAGGTTTACAAACATTGGGTATTTTAGCAATATCCTGATTCCAAACTCGGGCAACGTCATCATCACTGCCAGTGCTTCTGAACAGCGGGCTGAATATGGAGTAATGCTGGGCGCGCGTCTTATGCAAAAGAATGATGGAGATGGCGTGACCATTGACGCTGTTGTAGGGTATAACATTGGTTATAGGATGTTTGATGTTGATCCATTGTATCAGGAGACGTTCAGTAGTTTAAACCAGAATCCGTTGTCGCAGAGTTTTAGATTTGGATTGAATTTCGGATATTCTATTTCTTTTGACGGAAGGCGATAGTATTACATCTCATTTAAGGGTTAACTACCTTTCATTGTGAATAAACAGATTGAATTAGTCCTCACCCCCGAGGAAGCATTTGACTCCATCATTTTTCAACAGATCGTTTCTGAGCGACTGCATGTTCAGCCGAATGGTGATCAGGCATTCCATCTGATCAAGAGATCAATTGATGCCCGGGGTCGCAAGGTGGTCGTCAAAGTCTTGGGCGAGATAATTTCCAAAGAGCAGGAAATCGATGCGATTTCATATCGTCTGGCTTATCCTGATGTTTCGAAGTCCAAACCTGTCATTATCGTAGGTGCTGGCCCTGCCGGCTTGTTTGCGGCATTGCGGTTGATGGAATCGGGGATTAGACCAATTGTAGTGGAGCGAGGAAAGGACGTTCAGCTTCGAAGGCGCGATATTGCTGCGATTAACAAGCATCACATTGTGAACCCGGAATCTAATTACTGCTTTGGAGAAGGCGGGGCCGGCACTTATTCTGATGGTAAGCTGTATACACGTTCTACTAAGCGTGGAGACGTGAAGAAGATACTGGAGGTTTTTGTAGCACACGGGGCTCCTGAGGAGATCTTATATGATGCTCATCCTCATATTGGCACAAACAAGCTCCCTCAGCTCGTGAACGCCATTCGGGATACGATTTTGAAATCAGGAGGTGAAATCAGGTTTAATACCAAAGTGACGGACTTCTTGCTTTCTGCCGATCAGATCGACGGTGTGATTTTGAATAATGGGGAGACAATTGAGGGAGAATCGGTGATTCTTGCGTCAGGTCATTCTGCCAGAGACATTTTTGAATTGCTTCACCGCAGAAAAATATTAATTGAAGCTAAACCATTCGCCGTAGGTGTCAGGGTAGAGCATCCTCAGCAGTTAATCGACAAAATACAGTACCACTGCGACGATCGGGGTCCCTACTTGCCGGCTTCTTCTTACTCACTGGTCCATCAGGTGGCAACAGGTCATCAGCCACGAGGGGTATTTTCATTCTGCATGTGTCCAGGAGGGTTTATTGTTCCTTGTGCGACAGCACCAGGAGAGGTGGTGGTGAACGGCATGAGCCCATCGCGTAGGGACTCCAGGTTTGCAAACTCAGGCATCGTGGTAGCGATAGAGACCACTGACCTTAAGAAATATGAAATTTATGGTCCTTTGGCTGGGATGTATTTTCAAAAGGAGATTGAGCAAAAAGCCTGTGCGCTTGCTGGAGGGAACCAAACAGCGCCGGCACAAAGACTGGTCGATTTTATTGATGAAAAGATTTCATCGTCTTTGCCTGATACTTCATATCAGCCCGGAGTTGTTTCGCAAGACGTTGGTGTTGTCTTTCCCAAATTTATTAGTCAGAGTTTACGACAAGGGTTCCGCAGCTTCGGGGAAAAGATGACCGGATACCTTACCAACGAAGCACAAATACTGGGCGTTGAAAGCCGGACCTCTTCACCCGTCCGCATTCCGCGGGATAAACAGACGCTTGAGCACCCTCAAATAAGGCGGTTTTTTCCTTGTGGTGAAGGTGCGGGTTACGCTGGAGGAATTGTCTCGGCGGCTATAGACGGTGAGCGGAGCGCCCGTGCTGTCCTCGAAAAATATTTTAATAAATGAGCTATCAGCTGCAACAGGTGAAAAGCATGAACAAGAAAACAGTCATTGTAGGAGCCTCTACCAATCCCTCACGTTATTCCTCTATCGCGGCGGGTATGCTGACAGAGTATGGCCACGAGATAGTACCGGTAGGAATAAAAAAAGGCGAAGTATTTGGTGTTGAAATCCAGGACATACGTAAGAAACCAAAGATTGAAAACGTTAACACTGTTACGCTTTACATTGGTCAGCGACATCAACCCGAATGGTATGATTACTTGATCAGTTTGAAACCCGAACGTATTATTTTTAATCCTGGTACAGAAAATCCTGAGTTAAGTCAAATGCTTACAAAGGCAGGCATTGAGCCAATAGAGGCATGTACGCTCGTCATGCTGCGAACCAGCCAATTTTGATTCGTTGTGCTTGGGATGGATTTCTATTTCGAAGGATATATTGCGACGGCGTTCAGACAGACAATTTTCCATTGGCCATCCTTGTCTTTTTCCATTACTCGAACTTCGGAAGTCACATCATGATCAATATCATCAACGACTTTTTGGATGAACCGGACATAAGCTCCTTTCCCATATAGGCGTACTTCGAGCCATACGCGGTCGATCTTGGATTTTGAAGGCTTTGCGGTTCTGAAATATTCATCGAAGTTTTTCTTGATATTTTCTATTCCCTCCACATAACTGCCGCCAGCGGAATCGCACAAAGACCAGTAAGAGTATGAAGCATTGGCCCAATTTACCTCCCAGCTTTGGCGATCAACGGCAAAAAACGACGTTGTTTCCCTTTCAATGACACCTTTGATAGCCTCTATATCATTTTGGCCAGCGGCAGTCAAGATGAGGAAATAGCACAAGCCGGTAATTGCAAACACTGTTTTTACTTTCATAGCCAAACCTTGCTGGTGTGCATGAGAAACTTAATCAACCCGTTCTAAAAGGTAGGTCTAATGGAAGTTCAGATAACTGCTATCTGAACAAGATCGTAATACATGTCTGCGGGCCGAAAATGGTAATTGATTCAACTTATGATTGAACTTATGATTGAACTTATTGAGCAGGGTATTTGGCTATTACGCTTACGCAAACCACTTTCCATTTGCCATCTTTCTTTTCCAACACACGTACCTGCGAAGTTTCGTCGAAGTCGATCTTATTCTTATTGTCTTTCACTTGTTGATCATATCGAACGAAGGCGCCATTGCCATATATCCTTATTTCTTTCCACGTCCGGTTGATGGTGACACCGGTGTTATGTGTAACATCAATGACGCGGGTTGGTACTTGCGTCTTAAAGTATTCGTCAAAATATTTGCTTATTGCGTTCCAACCTTCCAAAAAATTTGTTCCAGTCGAATCTGAATAAGACCAATAAACATACGATTCATGCGTCCAGACATCATCCCAATCCTTGCGGTTTACATTATGAAAGGATGTTGTCTCTTTCTCAATGACAGCTTTTATCGCGTCTTTATCAGCCTGAGCACCAGCAGAAAGACTGAAGAGACACATCAAGCTTGCGAGGAGATAATGGATTCTTGTTTTCATGGCAATTAGGTAGGTATGGTAGTGTTAGAAATTTAGTAAAAAAACTTAAATAATAAGAAAGAGACCCTCTTTTTTTTAGAAAAATACCTGCCTTCAGGGCAAATTGAGTTGTGGACCTTTCATCTTAATTCTAATGGTTAGCAATATATTGCAATGTTGATAAAAGATGATAAAAGTCATGTTAAACCTGGGATGACACAATTAGCTTTATGCAACATTTAAATAACACGCCATGCTTACCGACGAAAAACTTATCCGATTAAAAGATCTTATTGTGAAACCAAATCGGAAGATAAAAATGAAGGATTTCTCCACAAAGTATGAAGGGGAGACACTGAATAAGCAAGATTCAGAAGTAATTCTTGATATGAGCATAAAACACCTGAGTGAAACTCAGGATAAACTTTATGCCCACAACAAATATAGTGTTCTGATTATTCTTCAAGCGATGGATGCGGCGGGCAAGGATGGAGCAGTCAAACATATTATGTCCGGTTTTAACCCTTTGGGTGTGAAAGTTTACAGTTTCAAAGCTCCCAATACGCATGAATTGGATCATGATTATTTTTGGAGACATGAGTTGGCATTGCCTGCCCGGGGAGAAATAGCCATTCATAACAGGTCACACTACGAAAATGTGTTGGTCACCCGTGTTCATCCGAGCTACATTATGGGTGAAAATATTCCAGGAATTGATTCTCTGAAAAAAATTGACAAGAACTTTTGGAAAAAGCGCTATAAACAAATCAGGAGATTTGAAAAGAATCTTACCGACAACGGGATGATCATCATGAAGTTCTTCCTCAATGTCTCAAAAAAGGAACAAAAGAAGAGATTCCTGGAAAGAATAGAGGACCCCTCCAAGAACTGGAAATTTTCCGGAAGTGATTTGAAGGAACGTGCCCATTGGGATGAATACCAACACGCATACGAAGAAGCCATGAGCGAAACTTCTACCGACAGTGCACCTTGGTTTGTGATACCTGCAGATGATAAATGGTATGCCCGGCTCGCCATAGCTTCCGTGATTTATCACCAGTTTGGCAAACTTGAGTTGAGTTATCCCGTAGTTTCTGAAGCTCAGAAAGCTGAGTTGCAACGGGCTAAAGTTCAGCTCGAGGGTGAAAATGATGAGAAGAAAGGGAAATCCAAAAAAGACCGCCAACAATCTCCCGCTGAAAAGGCTCCCAAGCCAAGCGGTAAGGGCTCTAAGAAGGGATTGAAGTAGGCCATTATACCAGACGGATTTAGTCATTCCGATCGTCCACAAATTGCAAGTGGCCCTGGCCAGATAATATCTTCTAATTTAAAGGTGGAATAGGCGGTTTTGCGCTCAAAAACGCTTATTTTTGCTGTTTGTAAAACACCAAAATGAGTCAAGAAAAGTCAAAAAAGGCCTCCGAATACTCGGCCAGCAATATTCAGGTTTTAGAAGGTTTGGAAGCAGTGCGGAAAAGGCCTGCCATGTACATTGGAGACGTGAGTATCCGCGGGCTACACCACCTAGTATGGGAAGTAGTTGATAACTCAATAGATGAAGCCATGGCTGGCTTCTGCGATGAAATCAAAGTCACTATTAACCTTAACAACTCCATCACGGTAGAGGACAATGGCAGGGGAATTCCGACCGATATGATGGCCAAGGAAAAGCGCTCGGCTCTCGAGGTTGTCATGACCGTGCTCCATGCTGGAGGCAAGTTTGATAAGGACACCTACAAGGTATCAGGAGGCCTTCATGGCGTAGGCGTCTCTTGCGTCAACGCACTTTCAGAAATTCTAAAAGCCACAGTCTATCGGGATGGAAAAGTCTTTGAGCAGGAATACAGAAGGGGTATTCCGCAATTTCCTGTCCGCCAAATTGGAGAGTCCTCAAAGCGAGGCACAACGATTGAGTTCAAGCCTGATTTTGAGATTTTTCCTGTAATGGAATATAACTATGTCACCATTTCTACTCGTCTCAGAGAACTCTCTTTCCTTAACCCAGGTATTAGAATTCATTTGGCCGACATTCGCGAGAAGGATGAGCAAGGCGAACCCCGCCGGGATACTTTCTTTTCTGAAGGTGGCTTAAGAGAGTTTGTTCAATACATGGATGCCACCCGCGAAAAGCTGATCGCCGAACCGATCTATGTTGAAAACGATAAGACTTCTACGCCTGTTCAGGTTGCGATGAGCTATAATACTTCTTTTAGTGAGAACTTGGTTTCCTATGTGAATAACATCAATACCCACGAAGGAGGAACGCATGTAGCGGGATTCAGGAGGGCATTGACCAGAACGTTAAAAGCCTATGCAGACAAATCTGGTCTGTTGGAGAAAGCAAAGATAGAAATTGCCGGTGACGACTTTCGTGAGGGACTTACGGCTGTCATTTCTGTAAAAGTTGCAGAGCCCCAGTTTGAAGGACAAACGAAGACTAAACTGGGCAATACAGATGTCATGGGCGCTGTGGATCAGGCTGTTGGCGAGGCTTTGCAGAATTTTCTGGAGGAGCATCCAAAAGAGGCCAAGCTCATAGTAAGTAAGGTTATTCTTGCTGCCCAGGCCCGTCATGCAGCCAGGAAGGCCCGTGAAATGGTTCAACGGAAGAATGTCTTGAGCGGAACAGGCTTGCCAGGTAAGTTAGCAGACTGTGCAAGTGCCGACCCTGCAGAGTCAGAACTTTACCTTGTAGAAGGCGATTCAGCAGGAGGTTCCGCAAAGCAGGGACGAAACAGACACTTTCAGGCCATTCTTCCCCTCCGGGGCAAAATCCTCAACGTAGAGAAAGCACAGGAGCATAAGATTTACGAAAATGAAGAAATCAAGAACATGATCACCGCACTAGGGGTCAGTTTTGGAACTCCCGAGGATGACAAGGCACTCAATCTTACTAAGCTGCGTTATCATAAGGTTATCATTATGACGGATGCAGATGTAGACGGAAGTCATATTCGTACCTTGATCCTGACATTTTTCTTTCGCTATATGCGTGACTTAATTGAGCAGGGATATGTTTACATCGCGCTTCCACCGCTGTATCTGTTAAAGAGGGGCAAAGACGAACGCTATTGCTGGACGGAAGAAGAAAGGGATGCATTGGTGAAAGAACTGGGTAAAGATGGCAAGGAGGATAGCGTTGGTGTTCAGAGATATAAAGGATTGGGAGAAATGAATCCGGAGCAACTATGGTCTACGACCATGGATCCAGATAAAAGGACCTTAAAACTTGTAGGCATCGAATCAGGGGCCGAGGCAGACCATTTGTTTTCGATGTTGATGGGCGATGAAGTTGCTCCACGACGTGACTTTATTGAGAAAAATGCCAAGTACGCCAAAATAGATATTTAGCGAATTATTTGAAGTATGGATGGGGAAGAAGATCTGTTGACGCTGACTAGCAATGTTCCACAACTAATAGCCGAAAGTAACTACATTAGTCGTGATCTAAGTTGGCTACAGTTCAATTATAGAGTGCTGGACCAGGCGCGCCACCTGGACCGCAGTATTTTTGACAGGCTGAAATATTTTTCGATTACTGCTTCGAACCTGGATGAGTTCGCCACAATCCGACTCGGAAGTTTGTATAACTATCTGGACTTCGGCAAAGAACGTTTTGATTATAGCGGCCTTCGGGAAGCTCCATTTCGCACCATGCTTTTGGGAGAGGTGCAAAAGTTCCTTCATACCCAACATGACTATTACACCAATAGTCTAAAGCCCTTTTTTGAGAAGAATGGCTTCCGGATAAGCGAATATCAATTCCTATCCTTACAAGATAAGAACCGGGTGGATCAATATTTCCAGCGCACGATTTACCCCATGCTTACCCCCATGATGTTTGATAGCTATCATACATTTCCAACACTCAAAAATAATCGTCTATTAATCGGTGTCGTTACGAAGGCCCCTACGGAGTCAAATCAGCACCAAAGGGCTTCTTTTATTCAGATACCAAGCAACATCGGGCGCTTTTTTGAAATTCTTCAGATGGATGGCAGCATCGCCTTCATACCCATTGAGGATATCATTCGTAACAACGTTCACCACCTTTTCAGGAACATGGAGGTGTTGAGTGTCAACCTTTTCAGGATTAATCGCAATGGTGATTTTACGTTGGAAGAAAGCGAAGATATTGAGTCAAATTTTCTGGAAGAACTTAAACGGAAACTACAGACCCGTCGAACCGGCAGGGTTGTGAGGATGGACCTGCTGGAAGGGTCTGATCCATGGATGGTGCGGCTTCTTAAGATCCAGTGGGACCTCGAGGATCTAAATATTTTCACGGTGCCCAAGGATAGCATGCTTGATCTCGCAGGGCTCACACAAATTATTAATCACAAGGAATTTAAGGACAAGCGTTCTCAGGCACGGCCTCCTATTAACCCGATCACTTTTCCGGAGCTGGGGCAGCGCGACCTGTTTGAAGTGTTAAAAGAAAGAGACATTCTTCTGCATCACCCCTACAATTCCATGGAGCCTGTCATTGAACTGCTGGAAAAGGCTGCTGATGACCCCATGGTCTTATCAATTAAAATAACCATTTACAGGTTGGCAAAGGAGTCGAGGGTAAGTGCTGCACTATTGAAGGCAGCGGAGAATGGGAAGCACGTATCAGTCTTATTTGAAGTGAAGGCACGGTTCGACGAAGAAAACAATTTGCGCGAAGCGCAGAGGCTTCAAAAGTCCGGATGTTTTGTGATTTATGGCTTTGGTGCTCTGAAGACCCATACAAAACTGTTACTAATCGTGCGCAGGGAGCCTGATGACCGGGTCTATCGATATGTTCATGTTTCCAGCGGTAATTATAATGAGGCGACGGCCCGACTCTATACAGACATTGGCTTTTTGACTACGAAGGAAAACTATGGGATTGATATCTCTGAATTTTTTAATGTAATCACAGGCCATTCAGAACCTTCCGCCTACAGGAATCTGATCACATCTCCCCGGGATATGCGGAATCAGCTTTGTGGTCTTGTAAAAAAGGAGGCGGAGAACGCAAGGAATGGCCTGCCCTCCGGCATCATTATCAAACTCAATTCTATCCAGGATAAGGAATTCATCGAAGCTTTGTATGCTGCCAGCCAGGACGGTGTTCGAGTGAAATTGATTGTTCGTGGAATGTGCTGCTTGCGGCCTGGGAAGGCAGGACTCAGTGAGAACATTGAAGTGATTTCAATTGTGGGTGAATACCTTGAACATTCCCGCGTCTACTATTTCCACAATGCAGGTGAACCTAAGGTCTATATCGGAAGCGCCGACGCTATGGTAAGGAGCTTTGACAGGAGGATTGAATCGCTTGTATTGCTCGAACAAGAGTTACTGAAGAAACAAGTGATGAATATCTTGCGCTATAACTTGCGTGACAATATGAATTCATACATCATGAATGAAGATGGGAGCTATAGAGTCAAAGAACAGAACGGTGATCCGGCCTTCAATATCCATAAAGAGTTTTATAATGTGACGAAGGAAATTATTGAGGACGTGAAACTCTTCTAAATTCATCTGACGGATTAATTAAATGCGCGTCCAAGTATGCCCCACTTATGAATCCATTTTTCGATCGCTGCCATTGGACCTAAATTAAGAGAATTTGAATGTTATTTATTGAAGCGTCGGATCTCTTATTTATGATGGTTTTACTTTACCCAATTCTCCAGACTTAGTCCTTCAATTCTACTAAATTCCTTTTCATTATTTGTCACCAAAGTAAGCCTCATGCTAATTGCATGCGCTGCAATTAGCATATCCAAAGGGCCAATAGGTGTACCTTTCTTTTCGAGATCGTTTCTAATGATACCATATTGAATTGTGGCAGCATAATCGAAATTTAAAATAGATATTGGAATCAAGAACTCATTAAGAGCAATTTTATTTTTATCTGGATAAGAGCTTTTCCTTACTCCATATTCCAATTCCGCTACCGTAATGGCTGAAATTGACAGTTGATCAAGAGAAATTTCACGAAGCCTTTCCAGTGTTGACTTTGGCTTTTTCTTAATGATGTAGATGCAAGTATTTGTGTCCAGGAGGTAACTCATTCAATCAAATGATTCTCGGATTTGATGAGGCTCTTGCTCGCGGCTATCCATGAAATCAATGGTGAACTTTTCCAAGCTGTTAGTCCAAGCCTCCCAAGTATGATCATCCAGACCATCCGATTTTTTTTGAGGAATTACTCGTTTTAATAAAGCATACGCCTCATCCAGGAGGTTATCAGGGATTTTGTCAACTGCCTTTTTGAGCTCTTCCTTGGTGATCACCATTGCAATTTAGTATTTCTCTTCGAAAATACGAACAGGAGTGATAATCTCAAAGCTGTAACAAGCATAAGCCAAAAGGTTTTCCTTACAATTTTCTTTGGTGAGGATTCTCTGTTGATGGCTAATATCTACCCTTCAGCCAGAACGATTTCTTCCCTTTTGACTGGTCGTCTGTATTAATAAACTCTACTTTCTTTTGCTTCTGATTCTTTTCATAGAGTTGGAGCAAGATACCATCCTTAAGGCCCACTTCAGGAACGAGGATGCTTGTTGAATGAGCCCACTCCATTACTTTTATATAGATGTCGCTTGCAGGAACAATGACGTCTGCACGGTCGGGGTTCATCTGAAGTTCGTAAATACGTTCTTCCATCGAATGGTTCTCGATCATTTTCTTGATCTGTTTGATTTTCGCTAAAGACATTGTTTTGCCTTGCTTGACCTGAGCCAATTCAAAGATCTTGCTGATATTTCCGCCGGTACCCACGGCAGTAACGATGCCATAGTCTTTCTTCAGGCTACTCTTCACCCATTTTTCCATTTCGACCCACATGCTTGGTGAATCATAATGTTCGAGTACGCGTACAGATCCGATTTTAAACGAACGAGTCTTGATTTTTTTGCCTCCTGTAAAGAGATTCAATTCTGTACTTCCACCCCCCACGTCAATGTGAAGATACGTTTTGCTGGCGAGGTAGGAAGAGATGGCTTTGTTAATAAGCTCAGCTTCCAATTGACCATCAATGATGTGGATCGTAATCCCCAATTCGTCATAAACTTCTTTCGCTAAGGCTTCTCCGTTATCAGATTCACGCATCGCAGAAGTGGCACAAAACATAAAGTCGTCAACCTCATAAAGTTCAAGCAAGAGCTTATATGCTTTCATCAGCTTTTTGAACTTCTGAGTGCTGCCCTCGCTGATGCGATTCGTGCCAAAAACATCATGACCAAGCCGGAGCGGAAAGCGAACATATTCAAGCTTCTTGAACATGACTTTATGATCGTGTTCCAATACACTGGAGACCTGAAAACGGATGGCATTAGAGCCAATATCAATTGCAGCAAGCTTCATTTGGATCGCAAAGTAAGTGCTTAAATAAGTGTATTCGTATCCATTTGGGATAAATTCATCAGTCTAGTTTTATTATTAGCGACATATTGATTTTCTTTGTGTCGCTTATCCAGAAAGACCGAGGGACAGGGCCCGATGAAGTCTTAGCAACCTCGCCAATCACTTGGTGCTAACTCCCTTCCCCGATAGATCGGGGAGAAGATAAGCAGCCAATCTCGACAAGGCTCTTTCTGGAAAAGTTTAAGAAAACAACAGGAAGAGTGAAAATTGAAGAAATCTTAAGAAAAAGAATCATGGTGCTGGATGGCGCCATGGGGACAATGATTCAGCGCCACCCCCTTACGGAAGCGGATTTCCGCGGGGAGCGTTTCAAAAATCATAAGCATCCACTCAAAGGAAACAATGATTTGTTGTCGATTACCCGGCCGGATATCATTAAAGACATCCACAGGCAGTATTTTGAGGCTGGGGCTGATATTGCCGAGACCAATACTTTCAGTGGCACTACGGTAGCTCAGGCTGACTATCACCTGGAGGACATTGTATATGAATTGAATTTTCAGTCTGCAAAAATTGCAAAGGAGGCAGCCGATGAGTTTACACAAAGAGAGCCGGAGAAACCCCGTTTTGTGGCAGGTGCTCTTGGGCCAACCAACAAAACAGCCTCGCTTTCTCCAGATGTTAATAACCCTGGTTATCGGGCTATTACATTTGATCAACTCAAGGAAGCATTTAAGCTTCAGGCAAGGGGACTCATAGATGGTGGCGTGGATCTTCTTCTATTTGAGACGATTATTGACACCCTAAATGCCAAAGCAGCCCTTTTCGCAGCACAGGAATTATTTGAGGAGATTGGTAAGCAAATTCCGATCATGGTTTCCGGGACAATCACAGATGCAAGTGGCCGCACACTGTCTGGCCAGACGACCGAGGCTTTTTTGGTGTCCGTTTCGCACGTGCCATTGCTTAGCGTCGGATTGAACTGTGCGCTGGGTGCCAAGGCGTTAAGACCTTATCTCCAGGTATTGAATGAACAGGCACCATTTTTTGTGAGCGCCTATCCTAATGCGGGGTTGCCGAATGAATTTGGACAATACGACCAGGGCCCCATGGAAATGGGGGAGCAAATTGAAGAGTTTCTGCAAGAAGGGCTGGTGAACATCATCGGTGGTTGTTGCGGTACCACCCCTGACCATATTAAAGTAATTGCTGCACTCGCTGCCAGGTACAAGCCACGGGAGGTAACAGTCGATGCCTGATCATTTTCTTAAGCTAAGCGGCCTGGAGGCCGTCACAGTTACTCCTGCCTCTAACTTCATTAACATAGGTGAACGGACCAATGTAACAGGGTCTGCCATGTTCCTTAAGTTAATCAAGGACGATCAATTTGATGAAGCACTCACCGTAGCACTTGACCAGGTGCGGGGCGGAGCCCAGGTGATTGACGTGAACATGGATGAAGGCATGCTTGATTCTGAAGCTGCCATGGTCCGGTTTCTAAACCTGATGGCCTCTGAACCGGAGATTTCCAAAATCCCTGTCATGGTGGATTCTTCAAAGTGGAATGTGATCGAGGCAGGCCTTAAATGTTTACAGGGAAAAAGTATTGTAAACTCCATCAGTTTGAAAGCTGGAGAAGAGGAATTCCTTCGTCAGGCGAAGCTGGTAAGACGATATGGAGCAGCTACCGTCGTCATGGCTTTTGATGAACAAGGCCAGGCCGATACCTATCAACGAAGAATTGATATTTGCAAAAGGGCCTATGACATCCTCACTCAAAAGATAAACTTCCCCCCACAAGACATCATCTTTGATCCAAATATTTTTCCTGTCGCCACCGGGATTGATGAGCATCGCAATTATGCACTTGATTTTTTTAAAGCGGCTAAATGGATACGAAAAAACCTTCCGTACGCTCATGTAAGCGGTGGTGTGAGCAACGTTTCCTTCAGCTTCAGGGGAAATCAACTGGTGCGGGAAGCCATGCATTCGGTATTCTTATATCACGCCATCAAAAATGGTATGGACATGGGTATTGTCAACCCGACGATGTTGGCAGTGTATGATGAAATTCCTAAAGACTTACTGGAATGTGTTGAAGATGTTTTGCTGAATCGTCGGGAAGATTCCACTGAACGACTGCTTGAGCTTGCTGAGACTGTGAAAGGATCTGCAAAAAGGAAAGAACTGGATGATGAATGGCGAAAGGGTACCGTAGAAGAACGTCTCACCCATTCTCTTGTAAAAGGAGTCATTGATTTTATTGAACAGGATATTGAAGAGGTTCGCCAGAAATTTGATAAGCCGCTGCACGTCATTGAAGGCCCATTGATGGCTGGGATGAATGTGGTGGGTGACTTGTTCGGCGCCGGTAAAATGTTTTTGCCGCAGGTGGTGAAGAGCGCAAGGGTAATGAAAAAAGCTGTAGCCTATCTTACTCCTTACCTGGAGGAAGAGAAAAGAAGGAGTGGGCAAGTAGGAAAGCCGGCAGCGAGAATATTAATGGCTACAGTGAAAGGAGATGTTCATGATATTGGTAAGAATATCGTGGGGGTGGTTTTGTCTTGCAACAATTATGACGTGATTGATCTGGGTGTCATGGTGCCTTCGGAGAAGATCATCGAGGCCGCCAAGCGTGAGAAAGTAGACATCATAGGATTGAGTGGATTGATTACGCCCTCATTGGATGAAATGGTGCATGTAGCCAAAGAGATGCAGCATGAAAAAATGACGCTGCCGCTCTTGATAGGAGGAGCTACCACCTCCCGCATTCATACCGCAGTAAAAATTGATCCGGTCTACGATGGACCTGTAGTCCATGTGCTGGATGCCTCGCGCTCTGTACCTGTGGCGAGTGAATTTATTAATGCTGATACTCGGGGCGGGTTTAAGGATCGGATAAAGAAGGAATACATTCAACTTCGTAAGGACCATGAATCCCGTCAACTGGAAAAAAATTATATCACGCTACCGCTGGCAAGAAAAAACAAGGTCTCGATAGAGTGGGATGCATTTCGGCCCACGGTTCCGACAATGTTGGGGAAGCGGGTGTTTCTGAAGCATTCACTCAAAGAAATAAGAAAATACATCGACTGGACACCTTTCTTTCAGACCTGGATGTTGTTCGGCCGTTATCCTGATATTTTCAAAGACCCGAAAGTGGGCGAGGAGGCCAGAAAACTTTTCGCCGATGCGCAAAAGATGCTGGACAAGATTGTATCCGGAAATGAACTTGAAGCCAATGGTGTGATCGCTTTTTATCCTGCACAAGCTACCGACACCGATGATGTGATTTTGTATCGTGACAGCGACTTTAAAGAAGAACTGACCACCCTGCACTTCCTACGACAGCAGAATCAAAAGGCTAAGAATCTCCCCAACTTTTGCCTCTCAGATTTCATAGCACCTAAGTCAAGTGGTAAGCGCGATTATATCGGCATGTTTGCAGTGACGACGGGCGGCGGAATTGAGAAACTCATTGCTCATTACAAAGCTCAGCAAGATGATTATCAGGAGATTATGGTGAAGGCATTGGCAGACCGCCTGGCGGAGGCCTTCGCGGAACTCATGCATGAAAAAGTAAGAAAAGAGTTCTGGGGCTATGCGAAAGATGAAAACCTGTTAATGGAAGATGTGATCAAAGAGAAGTATCAGGGTATTCGTCCAGCCCCGGGCTACCCTGCTTGCCCGGACCACACGGAAAAGAAGATCATATTTGATTTACTGGAAGCTGAGAAAGAGACAGGCATGGTGTTGACGGAGAGCTTCGCCATGTATCCGGCATCTTCGGTCAGCGGTTATTATTTTTCAAATCCGGAGTCGAAGTATTTTGGGTTAGGTAAAATTGAGCGTGATCAAGTGAGGGAATATGCGGAGCGGAAGGGGTGGGAGATTGGAGTGGTTGAGAAGTGGTTGTCGCCTGTGCTGGCGTATTGAAAGGTGTTAAAGTGTTTAAGTGCTTATGTTTTAGAGTGTTGGAGTAATGAGGTGTTGAGGTGATGAAAATTGTCAGGTTTTACGGAGCGATGAAACGAGGGAATAATTTTGAAGTTTTAGAACTTTCGCTTCTAATCAAACTTCATCAGGCATGGCAAGGTTGATCGTTTTGAGGACCTACACTGTTGGCAGGAGGCGAGAGGGCTTGTTAAAATTGTTTACGAATTGACAAATGAAGGCCCAATCTCTAAGGATTATGATATGAGAAGTCAGATTAGGAGAGCAGCCATTTCAACTATGAACAATATTGCTGAAGGGTTTGGGAGATTCAGCACGAAGGAATTCATTAGATTTTTAGAGATATCATCAGCATCTGCATGTGAAGTAAAAAGTATTGCCTATGCGGCGATTGATTTATCTTATTTTACTAAGGAGAAAGCCAGGCAAATTCAGGATAAGGCCGACGATGTTAAAGCCCTTGATTTGGGATTCATTAAGTACTTGAAAAATCGTCCGTAGCACAACGCAACTTTAACACTTAAGCACCCTAGCACTTAAACACTTTACCACTTTAACGCTGGAGGAATTGTTAGATGAAGTGGAGAAGTGCAAAGATAGCGTGGCAGTAAAGAAGATGGTATTGAGTAGACGGTTAAACAATCCATAGAGCCAATGAGGTTTTGTGTAGGAACCTTCAACTTTTATTCAATGGGTAAGTCAGACGCGATCTATAAGATTGCAAGGCAGCTGTTTTGATAGATAAAATAAAAAAGGGGCCGAAGCCCCTTTCTTTTTCCTAAAAATAATTTACTAAGGGATGGGCAAAGCGGTAGCACCGTACTTGCTTACGTCTGTGAGTGCCACGGTGGCACCGAATTTGGCATTGATAGCACTAATGAAAACAGTTGAGAGAAAGGCGTAACCGCGCGTGTTTGGATGAACACCATCCTCAGAATAGATTCCAGTAGGCGGATTGATGTTTGGTGTCAAGGTCACTCCATTCATCACTGCGGCCTTGTTTGTGACCAGTGTTGCCAACGCGGCGCTTATATCGGCGAGGGCAATTCTCGAAGAATTTGTCGTAGCAACGCCAGTGATGGCAAGGTTAAATGCATCTCTGGCAGCTTTAATCTCTGTAACCTCAGAAGGGATCAGACAGTATTGATCTGGCAATGGAACAGAGACACCATATATAAGTTGGGCATTCCCACCAACAGTTGTGCCTAAAATAGAACCAGCGGCCAGCGGGAGGACATCCGAAGCAGTAGTTTGCCGTACCAACTCATAAGGTTTAAGAGCGTTTCTCTGAGCATCCGTAATTGCACCGAGTGATTTTAATAGATCGAAATATGGCCCCAAAGGGGTAAGCGTCTCATCCGTAATTAGAATCTTGTTGGAGCAGCTCGCAACTAAAGTGACTTTCCTGGTTGCGAGTTCGGTCTTAAGGGCTGAGGGGACGCCTGCACTTGCAATCAATCCATCTAGAGCAGCATTGTAGCCAGCAAATGCCCCGCTTAGGAAAGCCGCGGTTGTAGCATCTAAGGGAATCGGGTTATAAGCAACTGATGTGAAATGCGGCGTCACAAAAATATCAGGAAAGTTTCCAATCACTCCTTTGAGATTGGCATTCGAACCGAGGAGTGCTCCAATGGCAATATTGTACTGAGCACCAAATGCTGCTGCTGAATTCAGTGGTGCTTTTGCTGGATCACCCCCATTTGCTGCATATAAAAAGAAGTCATCCAGACCTAACCAAAAGAGAAAGAATGAGCCCCCTGCTGCAGCCGCATCGCCAATGATGGTAGATGCACCTGTTCCAGGAAATGCAAGCCTGCCATAAAATGGATTAAATCGGGGATCAACTCCTGCACCGGCCCAGCTACCGGTTTGAGGTATCAAGGCTTGCCCTAACTGAATCGCGGGAATCCCAAAATTATTCAAATTAGCCTTGCCTCCTGTATAAATGAAAGCGGGATTAATAGCTGGGTTTGGAACAGCTTCCAGATTACCTAAGGCATATTTTTGTGGTGTGGGCTTTGGTGAGGCCGCACCCGTCACGCAATCTTTGGAGGTGCCATACTGCAATAACAATCGTCCTTGCACCCTTTGATCACTGCCTGGATTTGGAGTTAGAAAGAGATTGTAGCCCAATGCAGCCTTGATATCAGGTTGATTGAACGCTCCTCCACCCACAGCTGCAAACTGCTTTGCCATGATGGCCGGCAGTGAATTATTCTGGCCTTCAGTAAACAAGGCACCGCCTTGCATTCCCGCCACAAATGAATTGCCAATTGCCACGAACTTCGTGAAAGAGGCAGCTCCCGCCACAGGGGCTGGGCCCGGCTCAGGTGCAGGCGCAGCCGTCGGTTCAATGGGCTCCTGTTTGCACGATCCTACAAAGAGGAGGGTGATGAGCACTATATAGAAATATTTGAAGTTTTTCATATCTGAAGTTTTTATTTCGACAACGGTTATTTCAGGAATTCATCAAACGTGAGGGAGATGTAATAGGTCTGGCCTACAAAGGGCGCTCCCAGGTTGGTGCGATAATCGCCCCCGCCAATATTGGAACCGCCAATTTTTACGACGGTTTTAGCAGAAGTAATTTTGTAGCTGACTTGTGCATCGAACACGCCGAATTTAGGCACATTCCAATTGCCATAGCTTGACTGCCATAAGAATCCATCCTGATATCGGAAGTTCATGTTGAAACCAAGATTCTTAACAACCTTCCGGTTGCTTAATCCTATGTTATAC
>JAYVRH010000500.1:0-1530 GCA_043776495.1 Cyclobacteriaceae bacterium | reverse complement strand
GCGGAGGAAAAAAAGTACACGATTACCAGGTTGGCAACCATTTATCAAACATTTTTACTTGCGCCTGCCATCTTATTGATACTTTCGATATTGGGACTGGTCCTCAAGAATGGAATTGAGTTTCGGTTCAACATAGGAGTCTCCATTTGCATCATGTTGGGATTTAATTTTATTTTTCTGACTTTTTCGATTTTATAGAAGCTTAACAAACAGACAATGAAAAAGAATGATTGGAAGAAAAGAGAAGGAGTAGTCTACTCCACGGATTCAGATTTCTCTTTCCAGCATGCATCATCGGCGGAAGTGGAAACCATCCCAGCTTCAAAGCAAAATCTAAAAGTCTTTCTTGATAAAAGTGGGCGGGCAGGAAAGCAAGTGACAGTCGTATCCGGTTTCGTGGGGACTACAACAGACCTTGAATCGCTTACCAAGTTGCTGAAAACAAAATGCGGTGCAGGAGGGTCAGCGAAAAACGGTGAGATTTTGATTCAGGGGGATGTGCATGATAAGTTGCTACAGATACTATTGCACTTGGATTACAAAGTTAGGAGATCGGGTTGATTGTTCAGTTATCACGCCTGCCTGCCGGCGAGGCAGGTTGGACATTCAAGATTTGCATTTGATTGCTTGGCACTCAATAAAACCCAATCATGCTCCCTCCTTTAATTTTTTTAACTCACCTTCATAAAAGGCCATATTGGTCTTTTGATTTTCAGGTATATTTTTCAGTGCCATTTCCCAATATTTTATAGCACTTTTCTTATCGCCGATAGCGGTGTAACCTCTTGCCAGCCCTACATTGGGTGTAAATTTATCTTCAGGATGGGTTTTTGCATTTAACTGAAACACCTCCATTGCCTTTTCTTTTTTTCCAGAGATCAGTAAGGTCCTTCCGTATTGATGGATCTCCTGGACAGTGGTTGCGGGTAGCCTTATTGCTTTGTCCATCGCTACATTTGCTTCTGATTCTCGATTCAGTGCTTGAAACACCTGTGCCTTTGTTTGCAGCGTTTGAAAGTTCTCAATGCCAATGAAGGGCGTGCTGATGGACGCATCAGCCCAAGTCAATGCCTCCTCGAGATTGATCTTGTTCTGGGCGCAAAACTGTGCGGCAGCCGCCCAATTTTTATAATCGAATCCTGGCGAAGAGCGTAGTTCCTCACGCATTGTTGAAACATACAAATCATTAACATTGGGGACCTCAATTTTGAACGGGATCTTTTTGTTCTCCCATTGCAAAAAGACGACGGCGGAATTCAGTTTGCGTTCATCAAAGCCATAGGTCAGATATTCAGTATAAGCAGCTTCCTGTGGAGTCGCGTTCACCCGCAAAGCATCTTCCTTTTCATCATAGAAGAAACTTCCCCAGCTGGAATTGTTCTTTGAAAATATCCACGTCCAGGGACCCGACTTATCCAACAAGAGAAACAATGCGTACTTTCCTGCCTTCAGATCTTTGCCTTCAATTTTCACATCATGTGAAAATGAGATGGTCGTATTTTCATTGGCACCGGCTCTCCAGGGGGCTGC
>JAYVRH010000499.1:0-4862 GCA_043776495.1 Cyclobacteriaceae bacterium | reverse complement strand
GCCACTTGCGCTGATCACGTTGACATTGTAAAGTTGGGCTGGGCCACTTCCTATGTGACACCGAACTTAAAGGAGAAGATAAAAGTTTACAAAGATGCAGGCATTCCTTGCTACTTCGGAGGTACCTTATTTGAAGCTTTTATTATACGTGATCAATTTGATGATTATAGAAAATTACTCGACAAGTATGATGTGCAATTTGCAGAGGTTTCTGACGGCTCCATAGACCTGGACCATGACAAGAAATGTGATTACATTAAGAAACTTACACCTCAGGTAACTGTCCTGTCAGAGGTAGGATCAAAGGATGCTGACAAGATTATCCCACCTTATCAATGGATTGAGTTGATGCGAAAGGAACTAGAGGCTGGGGCGTGGAAGGTGATCGGCGAAGCCCGAGAAGGGGGCAATGTGGGACTCTTCAGGTCTTCTGGAGAAGTACGTTCTGGACTAGTCCAGGAGATTCTTACAAAAATCCCTTTCGAAAAAATAATATGGGAAGCTCCTCAAAAGGCGCAGCAAGTATGGTTCATCAAGTTGTTGGGTGCCAATGTGAACCTGGGAAACATTGCACCTGAAGAAGTGGTGCCATTGGAAACAATCCGCCTTGGACTTCGGGGAGATACCTTCCTTCACTTTCTCGGCCTCGAGAGAAAACGTGATAATAACGCGCCACCTCCTTTTCAAAATGATTAACTCTGAACTGTGCGTTGTTTCTGAATACCGCTGTTCTTAAATAGAAATGCTTTGAGAAAACCGAAAGATTATTTGCTATTATATTTTAAGGGCTTAAGTATGGGGGTTGCAGACGTGATACCGGGGGTCTCCGGCGGGACGGTCGCCTTCATCACCGGAATTTACGAGGAACTCATTAACTCCATCAAATCAATCGACCTTGATGCATTCCGTCTCCTGTTTTCATTTCGTATCGTCGATTTTTGGAAAAAAGTTAATGGAAACTTTTTGATTTGTGTGTTGGCTGGGATTGTGACCAGCCTCCTGTCACTCTCCAAATTAATGACCTATCTGCTGGAACATCATCCGATATCAATCTGGTCATTCTTTTTTGGATTGATCCTTGTTTCATCGCCACTGATTCTGCGTGACATCAAAAAATGGAGCCTGTTCACAGCAATCTCTTTTATCTTGGGAATCATTTTGGCATATCTTATCACCGTGCTCGCCCCGACAGAAACTCCCACAAATTTACTTTTTATATTCTTTTGCGGTGCACTTGCCATCTGCGCAATGATTTTACCGGGAATTTCCGGCGCATTTATTCTCTTGCTCATAGGGAAATACGAATACATGATCACAGCACTCATACAGTTTAATATCCCGGTGATTATCGTATTTGTGCTGGGTTGTTTCCTGGGCCTCTTAGGTTTTTCTCACTTTCTAAGTTGGATTCTGAAGCATTATCGATTTCCAACGTTGGCCCTCCTGGCAGGATTCATGATTGGATCCCTTAATAAGGTATGGCCATGGAAAGAAGTGATGGCTTTTAGATTGAACCATGAGGGAATACAGGTACCTGCCTTTGATAAAAGTGTATGGCCAGGCAGGTATTTAGAAGTTACAGGGCTGGACCCCCAAATATTTCACGCCATTCTTTTTGCAGCGGTAGGCGTCTTTCTGGTGGTGGCAATTGAAAAGACCGCTACATTCTTAAGATCAAAAAACTAAGTGCATGGAAAAAAAATTCGGACTAATCGGGGCTGCTGTCAGTCATTCTTTTTCAAAAGCATATTTTGATGAAAAGTTTTTTACGGATGGGCTACGCGACTATCATTATGATCTTTATCCTCTCAACAACGTAGACGAACTAAAGACTCTTCTCAAAGAAAACCCTGAACTGTGTGGATTAAATGTAACCATCCCTTACAAAGAACAAGTGCTAAAGTTTCTCACCGACATAGATCCCTTTGCTAAAAAGATAGGTGCCGTCAATGTGATCAAGATTCAGGATGGTAAGCTCAAGGGTTTTAATACCGACAGTGATGCATTTCTCGAGTCACTCGAGAAATGGTTTCCAAATGCCGAAGGGTCATTGGCTCTTATCCTCGGCACAGGAGGTTCATCGAAGGCAGCTCAGGTGGCTCTTAAAAAACTTAAGATTCCTTTTAAGCTTGTGTCAAGAGACAAAAAGTTGGGCGAATATACGTATGAAGATATTGAAAAGAACCCTTCTATTATTACCACCTCAAATCTGGTGATCAATACCACACCTCTTGGGATGAGCCCCAACAATACCGCAATGCCTCCCATTGATTATGAGTTGCTTGGGCACAACCATTTTGTATATGATCTGATCTACAATCCTGCACGTACTAAATTTCTGCAGAAAGCAGAGATGCGCGGTGCCACGATCAAAAATGGTTTGGAGATGCTGCACATTCAGGCAGAGAAAGCGTGGGCGATCTGGAATAATTAAATCCGATTTTCTAGTCTTTAGAAATCTATGTGTCAATAGATTTCTTTTTAACGAGCTCAAACAGTCTGAGAGATTGCGTGTCCTTTCGCATAAGCAGTCGGAAGACTTTATTTCTATGTGGCCTATGTGTTAAGAAAGTAGACCGCTTAAAAGTGACTTCTAAAAAACACATAGAACATAGCGAATGTAACACACTGAAGCGCCCCGATTGAATAGACGAACCTATCTGGCCTATGTGTTAAGAAAAGCAGACCGTTTGAAAATGGATTTAAAAAATATAATATGTGTTTACATGGCTTAATCTGGAATCTTCAAAACACTTCGGGTACATTGTTAGTAGCAAGTCTTTTCTTACCAAAACTCCATTTACCTGTGGAAAATTGATACCTCTATCAAAATCCTGGAATTGAAACTTTGTCTATATTTCGTCCGATGGAATTCACACTCAGCAGCGAATACGAACCCAGCGGGGATCAGCCCGAGGCAATCAAGAAATTGGTATTGGGCCTTGAAGAAGGGGAAGCACACCAAACCCTTCTCGGTGTGACGGGTTCCGGCAAAACATTTACGATCGCAAATGTAATGGCCCAGGTAAATAAGCCTACTCTTGTACTCAGCCACAATAAGACTCTCGCCGCACAACTTTATGGCGAGTTCAAACAATTCTTCCCAGAGAATGCAGTAGAATATTTCATCTCTTACTATGATTACTATCAGCCTGAAGCATACATTCCCTCTTCCAATCTTTACATTGAAAAAGATTTGTCGATTAACGAAGAAATTGAAAAGCTTCGTTTGAGTGCAACGGCCTCGCTGCTTACCGGGCGTCGGGATGTGATTGTGGTGGCGTCTGTTTCCTGCATTTATGGCATCGGCAACCCGGATGAATTTGGCAAGAACCGGATCCAGCTTAAAGTAGGAGAGATGATACCCCGAAACCGACTTCTATTCTCTTTGGTGGATATTTTGTATAGCCGCACCGAGGTTGACTTCAAGAGAAGTACATTCCGTGTGAAAGGCGATACAGTGGATGTCTTCCTGGCATATGCTGACTATGCGGTGAGAATCTATTTCTTTGGTGACGAAATCGAATCCCTGCAGCGCATCGACCCAAAGACGGGTAAGAAAATCTCCGATGAAAATATGGTCACCATTTTTCCTGCCAATCTTTTTGTAACGGGAAAAGAGGGATTGAATCAGGCCATCCGCGAAATTCAGGACGACATGGTGCTCCAGGTACAAATGTTTGAGGTGGAGAAGCGCCACCTTGAAGCTAAACGCCTTAAAGAGCGTACCGAATTTGACCTCGAAATGATGAGGGAACTGGGTTATTGCAGCGGCATTGAAAACTATTCACGCTACTTCGATCGGAGAAAAGCCGGCGATCGCCCCTTTTGCCTCATGGATTATTTTCCAGATGACTATCTCCTGATCGTAGACGAAAGTCATGTGACCATTCCCCAGGTCAGGGCCATGTGGGGAGGTGATCGCTCCAGAAAAGCAAACCTCGTAGACTATGGATTCCGATTGCCTTCAGCTTTGGATAATAGGCCGTTGACATTCAATGAATTTGAGACGATGGTGAACCAAGTGGTCTATGTAAGCGCCACGCCGAGTGAATACGAATTGCGCAAATCAGAAGGAGTGGTGGTAGAACAAATTATTCGACCCACCGGCTTGCTGGATCCAATCATTGATGTGCGGCCCAGCAAGAATCAAATTGACGACCTGATGGAAGAAATTGATGAACGCGTAAAAAAGAAAGAACGTGTATTGGTGACCACACTAACCAAGCGCATGGCAGAAGAATTGACAAAATTTCTGCAACGGGCTTCGGTCAAGTGCCGCTACATTCATTCTGAAGTCACTACCCTCGATCGCGTTGAGATTTTACGGGAGCTTCGCCTCGGCATTTTCGATGTGCTTGTGGGTGTCAATCTGCTTCGCGAAGGCCTGGACTTACCCGAAGTCTCCCTTGTAGCCATACTGGACGCTGACAAAGAAGGGTTTCTCCGCAACCAAAGGTCCCTGGTACAAACAATAGGACGTGCTGCCCGCAATGTCAACGGTCGTGTGATTATGTACGCCGATAAGACCACTGAGTCTATGCGGGAGGCTATTGATGAAACCAATCGCAGAAGGAAAATACAACAGGACTACAACATCGCTAACGGCATTACCCCTCAAACGATCATCCGGTCAATGAATTCCATACTAAGCCAAACGAAAGTGGCGGATTCGAAAAAGGCCGGCAGAAAATATTATGTTGAGAATGAGGAGAAATCAATGGCAGCAGACCCGGTCATGGCTTATCTAAGCAAGGACGAAATCACAAAGATTTCCGACCAGACCAAAAAAGCGATGGAAACAGCAGCCAAAGAATTAGACTTCATGAAAGCGGCACAACTTCGCGATGAGTACCTGGCAT
>JAYVRH010000498.1:0-4864 GCA_043776495.1 Cyclobacteriaceae bacterium | reverse complement strand
GAAGTGTTTGACGAAGAAAATCATAGTCTATGGAGAAAGTAGAAAATACCCCATACTATAATTTATTTTAGCTTATTGAATTCCGCGATGAACGCGTCTGGGTATTTCTTTTTTACTGAAACAAGAAATTTATCGGCTTTATCCCGGGTTGAGAATTGACCCAGGATCAGGCTGTAGTACTTCACCCCATTGATTATTTTTACTTGTGCAACCACTTTTTTCTTATACGAACCTTTCAGGTTTTCAGCGAGGCGCATGAGGTTCACAAGCTCTTGATAGGTGCCAATCTGCACGCCAAAACCATCTGGCTGCAGTCGGTCGATCTCAAAATCATAAAATTCTTTTTCGTCAACGGTAACGCGATCAAATGATTTGATCTCCATTCCGCTCTTGCCGTCGCCTGCATCCAGGATTTCGATTTTCACATCCGCAAGACCTTGATTGATAAATCCCAATTTTTCCGCGGCAGACTTTGACACGTCAATGATCCGGCCATCAACATAGGGTCCCCTGTCATTGACCACCACTTCTACTGATTGGTTATTTGAAGTATTTGTCACCCGCACTTTGGTACCAAAGGGAAGGGTTTTGTGGGCTGCGGTAAGCCTTGTGTGCTTGTACTTCTCTCCACTGGCGGTTAGGTGGCCGTCATATTTATCGGAATAGAAGGATGCTTTGCCTGTTTGATGCTGAGCGAAACAAGCGACAACCATAAAAATAAAGCAGGTCAGAAAAAGTAATCTTTTCATACCACAAATATAGCTTTTGATCTTTTGGGAGAAACTCATTTCACGCTAAGTATCCCATTTAGGATCTGGATAAAAACTGTCTTTCCCTGCCCGCCTCCCGATCCCGATAGCAATCGGGATTATCGGGACCCTGGCCGCGCGCAAGGCCTTTTAGGGTATCAAAGGGTGTGGGTGGATGATCGTTTCCCCCTTTAAGGACAGTTCTATTAGACAGAAGGCCACACAGCTTAAAATATATTGGCCTTTAAATGAAATGCATTAGCTTTACCCGGCAAATAATCAATGCTAAATTGTTTGCCATGGCCCTCGATTCCACCAAGTTTATTTTTGAAGCGCTCACCTATGACGATGTACTCCTTGTGCCAGCCTACAGTGAGGTGCTGCCGCGAGAGACAAACACCACAACCTATTTAACCAGCAATATCCAGCTGAATATCCCAGTTCTGTCCGCCGCCATGGACACGGTGACGGAGTCGGCATTGGCAATTGGTATGGCGCTGGAAGGTGGCATGGGATTCATCCACAAAAATATGAGCATCGAGGCCCAGGCTGATCAGGTGCGCAGGGTGAAGCGTTCCCAAAGCGGCCTTATCCTGGACCCTATTACCCTTCGAGTCAACTCCACCGTGAGAGACGCAGAGAAGATCATGCGCGAATTCAAAATAGGGGGGATACCCGTGATTGACGGAAACGGGAAATTGGTAGGCATCATTACCAACCGTGACCTTCGATTCCTTAAGGACATGTCGATCCCGATCGAGAAAATCATGACCAAAGAAAACCTGATCACGGCACCGGAGGGAATAACCCTTGAAAAAGCAGAACTCCTCTTGCAGAGTTATAAAATAGAAAAGCTTCCGATTGTAAATAAGAAGGGAAAGTTGACTGGATTGGTAACGTATAAGGATATTTTAAAAAAGAAAAATAAGCCCAACGCGTGCCATGACAAGTTTGGGAGATTGCGAGTAGGGGCCGCTGTTGGCGTCACTCACGATATCATGGTCCGCATTGAGGCGCTGAAGTCAGCCGGGGTAGACGTTATCAGTATTGATACCGCCCATGGACATTCTGTTTATGTGATAGATGCGGCCAAAAAAGTAAAGAAGAAGTTTCCGGAAATGGACCTGATTGTGGGCAACATAGCGACCGGCGAAGCTGCGAAAGCCCTGGCAAAGGCTGGGGCGGATGCTATAAAAGTTGGAGTAGGCCCAGGAAGCATTTGTACCACACGGGTGGTGGCAGGCGTGGGCCTTCCTCAATTGTCGGCAGTGTACGAAGCCGCTAAGGCAATCAAAGGTTCAGGTGTCAAGATAATTGCAGATGGAGGTATACGGTTCTCAGGTGACATTGTAAAGGCTCTGGCGGCAGGCGCCGATTCAATTATGATTGGGTCGCTTTTGGCGGGTACGGACGAAGCCCCTGGAGAAATGATCATCTACGAAGGGAGAAAGTTTAAGTCCTACCGCGGTATGGGGTCAATCGAAGCCATGGATGATGGATCAAAAGACCGATATTTTCAAGATGCCGAGGAGGACCTGAAGAAACTTGTGCCGGAAGGAATATCAGGCCGAGTGCCCTTCAAGGGGTTGGTTTCGGAAGTGCTGTACCAGCTGGTGGGAGGACTTAAAGCAGGGATGGGCTATTGCGGCGCAAAGAATATTGAAAAGTTAAAACAGGCCAAGTTTGTAAAGATTACTGTGGCAGGTGTGACGGAAAGCCATCCTCACGACATCACCATCACAAGGGAAGCTCCCAATTACAGCAGAAAGTAGATTCAAAACTTTCCGATCTTAGCACTTTGCTTCTCGCGGGCCAGACCATACCGAATAAAGTAAGGTAAAAGAATATTCTTGTGAAGACCAAAGCACTCATTCGGGTAACATTTCTTGGGGGCGTCGTCACATGGTTGGTGATGGTCTTTTCAGACGTTACCGTGCTGTTCAGCGCCTTGAAAGGACTTACACCGGATGTGCCGCTCTGGCTCCCCAAGGTCATGCTTGACCTTTACGTCCTTTTTATTTTTTACTACTACAAGTTCAAAATTGAGAAAGATGAATCGCTCAATTTCACAGACCTTTTGTGGCGGGTATTTGCCACGGGCTTAGTCGCGACCGTCATTTCGCTATCCCTTAGATTACTGGACTTCCTTCTGGGCTCCACCAAGCTCTCCACCAATGTCTTTTTTATTGATGTAGAGTACCTTGTAAACCTCGGATTGCTGCTGAGCTTCCTGATCGCGGCATACACGTGCTGGAAGCGACTGATTCTTTATCAAAAATCCAAGTGGCTGATTCGTGGATGGCTCGTGTTTGAAATGGCCCTCCTGATCGTGCTGCTTTCCGATAACATACAAGTCGAAATCAAGGAATGGCTTTTCACCACCGTGAGTGTTCTGACAGGAATTCTTGCGCTCGTTCTTTCAGCAAATATGAAGTGGGTGGCTTATCTTAACTTCAAACAGAAGTGGACAAGCTTGCTGCTGTTGCTTTTATCATTCTTTTACCTTGGCTACTTTTTTTATACCGTCAACAGATTTTCAGATGAAATAGCATTGCAGTCAGCAGTGTTTCTTGATTTTCGAAGCCATATCTTCAATATCTACCTTTTTTCGTTTGTGATGCTCTACAGCATCTTTTCCTTTTTGGTGATACTTTTCAACCTGCCTACTTCGTCTGTATTTGAGCAAAAATTGGAGGAGGTGGTAAATTTTCAGCGCATCAGCCAATCGGTGCAGACTGAGCAGAGCGAAGAAAGCGTTTATAAGATTCTCCTGGAGAGTTCAGTAAGTTCAGTCTTTGCAGATGCTGCCTGGTTGGAAATTAAGAGTGAGCAACAGCAAAATCGACTTCAAGCCTATCAGATGACGGAGGTTGAAGCCAATAACATCCGCGACCATTTAAACGGCCGACATGTAAAAGGCATTTTGGACCCAAGCAGTGATAAGACAAAGAATCTGTCCGATCACCTATCCACCTTAAAAGGTACGCCGTACCGTTCTCTCATGGCTTTCCCTGTCCACGTAAAAGGGGAAAAAATCGGAACCCTGGCTTTACTAAAAGAATTGCCCGAAGGGTTTAATAAGGAGATGTCCCAGATTGTTTCAGCGTTTGCCAACCAGGCCGGCATTTCAATTGAAAACTTCAGATTATTGAAAGAAGCAATCCAAAATGAACGGTACAAAGAAGAATTGAAGATTGCGAAAACAGTTCAAAAGAGTTTGTTGCCGGAAAAGCTTGAGAAGGGTGATGATTTTGAAATTGCCGCTTTTTCAGAATCGGCTGATGAAGTGGGGGGTGATTACTATGATACCCTTCGTATTAACGACCATCAGGTAGGTTTAATTATTGCCGATGTTTCTGGCAAAGGAACCACCGCAGCCTTTCACATGTCGCAAATGAAAGGAATATTTCATAGCCTGGCTCAACAAGCGCCGGCGCCTAAGGAATTCATGGTGCGTGCCAATCAGGCTCTCAGGCATTGTCTGGAACGCGGTTCATTTATCTCGGCGATCTATTTTGTAGTCGACTCAAAGCAAAGAATGATTTACTATTCCCGGGCAGGCCACTGTCCTGTTCTTATGTACCGGGCTGCCGACCAGCAGGCGGAATACCTTATGGACAAGGGGGCAGCGTTGGGTATGATAAGAGGAAATGACTATTCAAATTTTGTGGAGACAAATTCAATATCCTATAGCAGTGGAGATGTGATGGTGCTTTATACAGACGGGATCACAGAAGCAAAGAGTCCAAAGGGTGAAGAGTTTGGACTCGATCTTTTAAAGAAGCGAATTGTAGAAGTCACCATTCGTAATCCCAAAGAGATTCAGGAGCATTTAATTAAGAAGTTGTACGAATATACTGGGACAGAAGAGATCAATGATGACTATACAACCATGATCGTGAAGTTCCGATAGTAAAAAGAACATTCGAAAACCTAATCCGTTAAATACTTATGGTGCATATCAAACGATTACAGGAAGATGGGGCCGACATTTTGGCGGTGGTGGGCGAGATTGATGCCAGCTCATCCATCGAACTCGATCTTGCCATCGCTAAGAGTGTAGGGGAGGGATCGACTAGAATTCTGGTTGACTGCACCGCGCTGGAATACATTTC
>JAYVRH010000497.1:0-4868 GCA_043776495.1 Cyclobacteriaceae bacterium | reverse complement strand
GTCCGGAGAAGGGCGGAGGAAGTGTGAGCGGCACACTCTGGAACAATAACAATCAAGCGATTGCCGTTAGGTCTCCTGCATCAACTGAAGGAGATTACTCAGGGAAAATTGCATTGTCAAAGTTCAAGAAGAATTATGTTCAAAATCCCAATTCTTCAAAAGAGTCTCTTAAGAAACGAAGGCCTGGCGAATACACCTATGCAGTAGCAGGACTGCAAGTGAAAGTTCGTGAAGATGATTATAAGAAAAAGCCATATGCCAACAAGTATGCTTCAAAGGGTGTTGCTCCGTCCAAATCTTCTTTAAAGGCCAGTGAATATTCAAAGGGCATGAAACGAATTTGGGATTATGAGCACAACCCTAACAGTGCTGCTGCAGCTTTGAAGGGCATCGCACCCAGTAAGGCCATGGCGCGCATTGGTGACTATCAGGGAAATATTAGGATGCACAAGTACTCCGATAGCCGATTGCATCCGGACGCCCAATTTGCACACGGTTATCAAGATAATGTGAAGGGGGAGAGAACTCTTTTAATGAATGTGAAGTTGTTGTGGGCAAAGCTTTTCCGGAAGAGCGAAACCCAACCCGAGAATTTAAAAGAAAAAATTCACAGGCCCCGTTACGACAAGCGAGAAAAGGGGATGTGGAGTGAGTAAATGAAACAAAAATGAATTGGCTGAAATTGGAATCCATCGAGCAACTCAAAACAATTAAAGAAAAGTCAAAAGAAAATCCGGTGTTGATATTTAAGCACAGCACTGGCTGTTCTGTAAGTTGGGCAGCGCTTAATCGAATGGAACGAAATTGGAAGCAGGAAGAAATGAATGAGGTGAACACATTCTATCTGGACTTGCTCAAACATCGGGATGTGTCAAATCAAGTCGCGGTTGAATTCGAGATCGAGCATGAATCTCCACAATTACTACTCATTGAAAATGGGCTGGCTGTTTACAATCGGTCACACATGGATATCAATTACGCAGGTCTGGCAGACTTTAGGAGAAATAAGATTTCTAAAAATTAAAACTCACAGACTGCTTTAGGCTCTCTCCGAGACTTAATGCAACCGGGCATGTGCGGGCAGCATTCTTTAATTTTTCTTTTTGAATGTCAGTGGCCTTCAGATCAACGTGCGAAAAGGTAATTTGTATTTCATCGATTTTCCTTGGGTTTGACGACATGATTTTTGTGATTTCCGATTTCAACCCGGCAAGTTGAATTCCCTCCCGATCTGCAAGTATGCCCATGACGGTCATCATGCAACTGCTGAGGGCCGCGCATACAAGATCGGTAGGACTAAAAGCTTCGCCTTTTCCATTATTATCAGGAGGAGCATCGGTGATGATTGTATTACCAGAAAGCAGGTGGGCATCCTGAGTACGAAGGCCGCCAAGATATTCTCCTTTCATTGATGCCATAGACGAACTTGAAAAAGGTTTTTGCGTTGTCCAATTAACGGCTAAATTTAGCCTAAAGTATCAGAAATGCATTTTTTGAGGCAAAGGTGGGTTTTTCTCACGCTTATTGGAGTAGGCTGTTCTTGCCTTGCCTTTTCTCAGACGCAGGACAGCTACGAATATAACTCCGAATTTACCTGGGGAATCAATAAAAATTCGTCGGGTGGATTGATCGGGGGAATCGTTTTCAAAAAAGCCAGAAAGCTGAACGATAGAATACTTGAAACCTTTGGGCTGGAGATCATGAATGTGAAACATCCGCAGGAGGTGCGCAAGAGTTCACGATCTACCGGAAACTATTTTATTTATGGAAAGGGTAACTATCTCTATGCATTAAGGCTTCAGTATGGGCGTGATTTGATTCTTTTTACAAAGGCTCCTCAACAGGGCGTTGAAATAAAGGCTGTTGGAGCCATTGGTCCCTCTATCGGACTTGTAACTCCCTATTATATTGAAAGGTCAGTCGACAATAGTTATTTTGTAACAGTGAAGGAACCTTATGATCCAAACAACCCCTCGCATAGTTATAACAACATTCTGGGCACAGGAAATTTGTTTCAGGGGCTCGGAGAATCAACTATACAGATGGGTGTAAATATAAAGGCCGGGCTGAATTTCGAGCTGGGCACAATCAAAAGCCAGGTTACAGGATTCGAGGTAGGTTTCTTGCTTGATTCTTACTTCAACAAAATTGTCCTGATGCCCACCTCTACCAATTACAGCGTATTTCCAACTGTATATTTTTCCCTCTTTTACGGGAACCGCAAGTAAAGGGCCTTTTTTTAAATATTTTGGTTTTTTTGTGACGATAAAGCCAAAAATGGATTCTGTTGCTATATTTGAAATCCTAAATCGTGAAATTGTATGGAATCCAAGAAGACCGAGAAAGCCGATTTGACAAAGAAAACAACGTTTTTTTTCAGCATTGGCCTTATGGTGACGATGTCGTTGGTGGTTACTGCCTTTGAATGGAAAGATTACGATGAAAGCCTCGTCGATCTTATGGCAAAGAATACCAACACGTTTGAAGAGACGATGGAAGTGCCCCCGACGGAGCAGCCTCCTCCACCAGCCCCTGTTATCCAACAGCCACAGATCATTGAAGTAAAGGACGAGGAAGAAATCAAAGATGATATTAAGGTAAATCTTGATGTCGAGGTGACTGATGAAACCAAAGTGGAAGAGATTGTAGTACAGGCCGAGCAGCCAAAAGAAGAAACCGATGAGGTATTTACTGTAGTGGAAGAATCCGCTACCCCAAGAGGAGGCATGCAAGCATTTTATAAATATGTAGGTGAAAAAATAAAATATCCCGCTCAAGCAAGACGTATGGGCATTGAGGGTCGTGTGTTTGTCGAGTTTGTTATTAACAAGGACGGTTCGCTTTCTGACGTTAGATCAATCAAAGGAATTGGCGCAGGATGTGATGAAGAGGCCGTTAGAATTATTCAGTCAGCCCCTGCCTGGAACCCTGGTAAGCAACGTGGTAAGGCAGTAAAGCAGCGCTACACCCTTCCGATAATCTTCAAGCTTGGATAAATAGTCAATCAATAATATTATGAAAAAGGCCTGCTTCAAATTTGAGGCAGGCCTTTCTTTTAAAAGATCAGTATCAATTTAATGATCTTAGAGAATAAGCCCCAGTAATAATCCCAACACGATCACTAGCCCAGCCGGAATCTTGGTGAAGGTCAATAAAGCAAAAGTTGCTATTGTGACTGTGTAGGTAATAAATGTGTTATCCAATGGTTCAAACAGAAAGATGGCGGCGGCAGCTACCAGTCCCGCACTTGCTGCGGTAATCCCTTCCAATGAGGCGCGAACCGCTCTGAATTTTTTCAAGCTCTCCCAGAATCTTATTACAAAAAAGATAAGAAAAGTGCCTGGAAGAAAAATACCTGCAGCTGACAGTAAAGCACCGACTATCTGACTACCAATGCCTGCATTTTTCATTGACAAAGCGCCAATGTATGCACTAAAAGAAAAAACCGGCCCCGGTATTGACTGGGCGATGGCATACCCAGAAAGAAACTCTATTGAAGTGAGATAGTGCTTAACCTCCACAAACTCGGTATACAAAAGCGGTGTGAGCACCTGCCCGCCTCCAAAGATGAGGCTCCCGTTCCGATAAAAGTTCTCAAACAAGCGAATGGGCAAACTATGTGTCAATGCTCCCAACGTTGCTGCTGCAATAAGCACACCCGCCCACAAAATAAAATTCGCCCAACCGATGCGAATGGGAATTTTAGCTTCCTTGGGATGCGATTTATACTTGAAAGCCGTCACCACCCCCGCAACCAATAACGCTACCGGATAAAAGAATGGAGACACTGCAGGAAAATAAGCCAGAATAAAATATGAAAGCACGGCCGCCAGTACCATCAGGACAATTCCTGTACGGGTATGAACTGTTTTGATACTCATGGTATATGCTGCATAGCTCACAAAACCAACTGCCATGGCGGGAACAAATCTTGTAAACTCAAGCGAAATATTTCTTTCCTTAAATGAGCCAAGAATGATGGCGGCGAGGGTCATGAGGATTACCGCTGGGAGTATCCACACCAATAAAGTGAGGTACGCGAGATTCGGTCCACCTATTTTGTATCCAATGGCGGTGAGCGTCTGAGTCGAAGTAGGGCCGGGCAACACCTGACAAAGTGAATTGATTTCCAGGAGGTCTTCTTCTGAAAGGTACTTGCGTTTGTTTACCAACGTCCTCAAGAAGTAGGAGATATGTGCTTGCGGGCCGCCAAATGTACTCACCGAGAGCACAAGCACATCTTTCAAAAAAATCAGATATCGTACTTGTCGGAACAATGCGTTACTTTATTTATTGAGGACCGCAGCCACGTCAAGAAAAAGAATTATTGGACGTTGCTGCTCAATCATTGGTAGTCATTATTAGTAGATTTTCAATCCATTAAAGCTAAATATTTTTGGGTAAATTTACCCATACGCGAAGGTTGAAGCATCAACAATAGCTTTGGGGCGCTGACACCTCCCGCTTTGAGCACTGGCTTGACTCGTCAGACCTTAACCCCTCAAGAATCGTTGGAGATTGACAGAAAAGAAATAAAAATAATTACCTATGAAAAAGATCGATCGAAGGAAATTTGTGAAAGAATCGCTGAAGATTACTGCGGCAACTGTGGTTGGTTCTGGCCTCTTGATGGACCATGACCGAGCCACTGCTTCGCCTGCCGGGCTACAATTTGCCCAGGTGCCACTGCCATACAGCTACAGCGCACTGGAGCCACATATTGACGCGATGACCATGGAGATTCATTACATGAAACACCATGCAGCCTATATCAAGAATGTGAATGATGCTATTGCAGCTGAAAGCATTAGTTATGCCAACGAAAAAGACTTCTTTGCGAATGCCTCAAAGCTTTCACCGAAGGCTCG
>JAYVRH010000496.1:0-1535 GCA_043776495.1 Cyclobacteriaceae bacterium | reverse complement strand
TGGTTCTTCTGCTTTCACCAGTGTATCGCCAAGGGGGTAATAGCTCTGCCTCACAAGGTAGTTGATCATGCCTTGCAATCCCATAGAGCGGCCATCATCGGGTGAGTAAATTCGGGTGATGCCATAGTCCATCAATTCCCTGATTTCTTCAGGCAGGATCACACCTCCGCCACCCGCAAAAATTTTGATATGTCCAGCTCCTTTTTCTTTCAGGGAGTCATACATGTATTTGAAATACTCATTGTGTCCTCCCTGATAGCTCGTCATTGCGATGGCTTGGGCATCTTCCTGGATGGCGGTGTTCACCACTTCATCCACACTACGATCATGGCCAAGGTGGATGACCTCGCAGCCGGTGGACTGGATGATCCGCCGCATAATATTGATGGCAGCGTCATGTCCATCAAAAAGACTTGCTGCTGTAACGATGCGAACTTTATTTTTGGGGACGTAAGGCTGTGGTGCCTCATGCCCCGCAAGATTCTTCTTTTCGGATTTCTCTGCTGATGTAATTGCCTGGCTCATTTATAACTTGAAAATCTTGACCAATTCTACTTTGTCATCTTAAACGTGTAAGAGCTGTTTCACAGAGTTTCTCTGAGAGAATTCAAGAGTCTCACTGAGAAGTCAGTAATTGAAATCAAATTACCCTCATTTCTCCGTGTAACTCCTTTGCATTCTCCGAGAAGCTCCGTGAAATAACCTGATTGGACTAACATGACAAGTAGGACTAAAATTCTTTATCACTATGCTATCAAAAATACGGAGAATGAAAACACTAAGCTAACCCTTGACCATGTCGAATCTTCCAATCTTCAATCTTTCAATCTTAATCTCTCAATCTTCCTCACCAACGCCCAATATTCCTTCCCATAACTCACAAACACTTCTTCTCCTTTGCTGATGGCTCTTGTGGCTTCAATGAAACAGCGTTTTCCATAGATCAAATATTCAGCATTGTTTCGGAGACCCTTTACTTTCGACATTCCTGCAGCGTCATTGGCAAACCTCCCTAAAGCACTTGTGGAAGGCAAACCATTGATGGCGGTACTATGGTTGAGTCGTAATAAATAGCCGTTGTATCCGTCCTGATCTTTTACCTCTTTCCAGGGTTGGCGACGTCCTTTGTATTCCACAATCCTGTCACCTTTAAGAATTTCTACCTGTGTAAAAAGTCCTTTGCCTGCCTTTGGAAGTTGGGACTTTCTTACGAATAGATGTTTTCTGGAAATGTTCATTTCAAAAATTCAAGTAACTTCATGTCTTTCACGGATTGATGATAACTGTAAAAATATGAATATCACACGAAGGAGTATCTTAAAGAGTCTGGGGCTAGGCACGATGGCGTTTACGGCACTTCCATTTGTTGGAAAGGCCGAAACATTCACCACACCCGCGCTTCCAGCCGAAGACGATCCTCAATATTGGAAAAGAATCCGCGATCATTTTCCATTGTCAAAGGACACGGTATTCTTTAATACTGGAACCGTGGGTGCCATGCCGCGTGTGGTCGTCGATAAAATGAATGAGCACAC
>JAYVRH010000495.1:0-1539 GCA_043776495.1 Cyclobacteriaceae bacterium | reverse complement strand
CCTGAAATACCTTGGAGAAGACACATTGAAAAGCAACCGCTATAACGTGATTCAATTAATGTTCCAGCAAGTGGGAGACACACCTCAAAATAAATACAAAATCTATGTCGATGTGAAGGACAAGTTGGTGAGGTATTGGTCTTATTATAAAGACAACAAACAGGATACCGCCGATTTCACCCGCCCCTGGGATAACTACCAAAAGTATGGGAACATTTTACTTTCGGGCGACCGATCTGACGGAGCCGGACCCAAGAGTGTAAGAGTAGAGGAGACTGTACCAGACAAAACATTTACTGAATTTCAATAGTATGTTCATCAACCTGGAAACAATACCGCCCTTTTATAAGGGGTATGTGAAGTTGGTAAAGCACCCTGATGTGTTGCAGGCGATGCGCATCTCCGGATATCGTACCATGGAACTTATCCATTCGATACCCGAAGCAAAGAGTGACTTTCGATATGGCGAAGGCAAATGGTCCATTCGTGAAGTGCTGTGTCACATGATTGATGCGGAAAGGATTTTCGCCTATCGCGCACTTCGTTTTGCGAGGAATGACAAGACGCCATTGTCAGGCTTTGATGAGAATGAATATGCCTTGCACCTGAATGCCACGAGCCGCAACCTGAAACAAATTGGAGACGAAATGCAACATTTGAGGGTTTCATCTGTGGACTTATTTGAAAGCTTTAGTGCCGATATGTTAAAACTAAAGGGAACTGCAAGCAACAATGAACTTTCCGTGGTCGCCTTGGGCTTTATCATTGCCGGTCATGAAACCCATCACTGCAAAATCCTGCAGGAGCGTTACCTGAGCGCTGGAGGACCATGCCTGGGAGGTACTGGCTCGTGTTGGTTGTGGCTGCCACTGCTTGTTCTTCACAGCGGTATTTGAATGTGCAGGTGCATCAGGCCGAACAAGACTTCAAAGACCACATTGGCTTTGTTCTTTTTGACCCCCTGACTCGGAAGACCATTTACGATCATCAGGGAGACCGTTATTTCACTCCTGCCTCCAACACGAAAATTTTCACTTTTTATGCAGCGCTCCAATTGCTGGGCGATTCTGTCCCCGCCTTGCACTATGTACAGCGAAATGACTCTTTAATTTTTTGGGGAACGGGCGATCCTGGTTTTTTGTATGACAATGCACATGGAGAAAATGGCGTATATAATTTTTTGAAAACCCACCCTGCGAAACTCTTTTTTTCATCCGACAATTTTCAGACAGAACATTTTGGGCCGGGATGGGCATGGGGTGATTACAATTACGATTATCAGGTGGAGCGGACACCGTTTCCGATTTATGGAAACAGGGCACAAGTGAGAAAATTGGGTGAAACATTCTTATCTCCTTTAGGAATTTTTCAATACACGTTGGTTGATCCCGCCATCATGAAAGAAAGACCTGAAATGCTCAGGGACATCAGCAACAACCATGTGAAATACACGTCCGGAAAGAGAGCTTTGCCCACCGAATGGAGCATGCCATTTCGCTATAGCGATGAACTGCTTGTAAAGCTTCTGAGCGACACATT
>JAYVRH010000494.1:0-4882 GCA_043776495.1 Cyclobacteriaceae bacterium | reverse complement strand
GCGTAGCCTCCCAGTCCCTGATCCAGAGGAGAAAGATCTTCTTTCCACCTTTCATTTCGGATGTTGATGATGCCTTGCGTAGTGAAGAGCATGCCGTTTCGGGCATTGCGGGATGGCATCACACAGTCAAACATATCCACTCCCAGGGCGATGGACTCGAGGATGTTTTCCGGAGTGCCAACACCCATCAGGTAGCGGGGCCTGGCTTCGGGTAATATTCCGCAAACCAATTCGGTCATTGCATACATTTCTTCATGGGGTTCTCCCACCGACAAGCCACCAATGGCATTGCCCGGCTGGTCTTGTGCTGCAATAAACTCAGCAGACTCTTTTCTTAAATCAGCATACACACTCCCCTGAACAATCGGAAACAGTACTTGCTCATAGCCATACTTCGGTGTCGAGTTGTGAAATTGTGTTACACATCGCGAAAGCCAGTGGTGGGTAATCTTAAGAGACTTTTTCGCATAAGCGTATTCACAGGGATAGGGAGTACACTCGTCAAAAGCCATCATGATGTCAGCTCCTATCTTCCGTTGGACATCCACGGCACCCTCGGGACTGAAAAAATGTTTGGAGCCATCTATATGCGATTTAAAGGTGACACCTTCTTCTTTGATTTTACGGTTTTCTGAAAGCGAATACACCTGATAGCCGCCGCTGTCAGTGAGAATGGGTCGATGCCAGCCATTAAATTGGTGTAGCCCGCCCGCCTTCTCCAACAAGCCAAGACCCGGGCGGAGGTACAAGTGGTAAGTGTTTCCCAGGATGATCTTGGCGTCAATGTCATGTTCCAGTTCCCGCTGGTGTACAGCCTTTACTGATCCTGCTGTGCCGACAGGCATAAAAATCGGAGTCGGGATGTCGCCATGAGCCGTTGTAATCAAACCTGCCCGAGCACGAGATTGAGTGTCTTTGGATTGGATGCTGAACTTCATCACCGGCAAAGATAAGATTGATTGGCTTCCTTTCCAGATTCTCAACCTGAGATACTTGGTGTAAAATTTCAAACTACAGAACAGCGTGGGTTTAATAGAATGGTGTCGATTGCGCTTTGCAGATAAATTGTGACGCATTCATTTTTCCTCATTCATTCATTTATCTTTGACGATTCTAAAACGTCTTTGACTTTGATCACCTCGCTCGCAATAATTGCATGGATAGTTTTAGGAGTTCAACTCTTTTACCTGATCAGTTTTCTGGTCGCATTTTCAAGAAAAATCCCGGGAGGAGGCGAATCTGCCCCACCTGTCTCTGTAATTGTGTGCGCCCATGATGAAGAGAAAAACCTAAGAGAACTGTTACCGCTGTTGCTGAGTCAAGATTATCCACAGTTTGAAGTCATCATTGTGGAGGATCGCTGCAATGATGGCACCTATGATTACCTCCTGGAGGCCATTAAAAAAGAAGAACGTCTTAAAATGGTTCGTGTTCAGCATCTGCCTGGACATGTGAATGGGAAAAAGTTTGCGCTCACGCTGGGTATCAAGGCTGCAGTAAATGAGTGGGTATTGCTTACCGATGCCGACTGCAGGCCGACAGGTCGCGAATGGATTAAGGCAATGGCATCTCATTTTCAGGATGACAAGGCCCTAGTAATAGGTTATTCTCCTTACACCAAATCACCAGGATATATCAATGCTTTTATTCGTTTTGAGGCATTGATTACAGGGATTCAATTCATGGGATGGGCTCTGTTGGGCCGGCCTTATATGGGGACTGGTAGAAACCTGGGTTATCGGCGGTCACTCTTTTTTGATCACAAAGGTTTTAACAAGCATCTGAATGTGACGGGTGGGGATGACGACCTTTTTGTAAACGAGCATGCCAGACGGCACAATACCGCCGTATGTATGGATCCTGAATCTGTCATGCCTTCGATACCTAAGAATACCTGGAGCGAATTTTTTTATCAGAAGTTCCGCCACCTGATGGTGGGCAAAAGGTATAAGCTATCTGATAAAATTGTTTTGGGTATTTTTTCTTTTAGTTGGATTTTGACCTGGCTTTTTGTTTTCCCTGCGATTTTCATGGCAGGCGGTCTTGGCTTGCATTTATGGGCTGGTTTTTTGCTGCGTGAAGTCGTGCTAATCACCTTGGTGTATAGGGGTTCTCGGACTTTGGGAGGTTCCATGGAAGCCTGGAAAACACCGCTTTTAGATTTTAATTATGCCATTTACTATCTTGGAACGGGCCTTGTGGCGTTAGTATCCAAACGAGTGAGATGGAAGAAATAGAAAACCGATTTTCGTCCAAAGCGCTGGAGGATTTCCAGTTGATTGATCGTGCCGTAGCGGGCGACGACAAGGCTTTTGCCAAGCTGTTACAGCGATACAAGCGGCCCGTTTACCACATGATTTTGAAAATGGTTCGCAATGTGGACGATGCAGAAGATCTGATGATAGAATCCTTTGCGAAGGCATTCCGGAGCCTGCACCGCTTCAAAAAGGATTTCACGTTCAGCACCTGGCTCTTTCGCATCGCGACTAACAACACGATCGACTTCATTCGCAAGAAAAAGATCAATACCCTCAGCATAGAAAATACCTATACGGACGATGACGGGCAATCGGTTTCTCTGGACATTAAAGACCTGAACCGCGACCCGCAGGAAGAGGCAATCAAAGCGCAAAAACAGGAATTAATTCAGGTATTCGTAGGCATGCTGCCGGCAAAATATCAGAAGCTCGTGCGTCTTCGGTACTTTCATGAATTATCATATGAAGAAATCGCCATTGAATTGGAGGCACCATTGGGGACTATCAAGGCCCAGCTCCACCGGGCGCGGGAACTGATGTATGACATTGTGAAAAATAAGAAGGAGCATATTTAGTTGCCAGGTTGTTTCAATAAATTTTTTGATTTTAGATCAAGGAGCCTTTGCGAAAGTCAGGAAATCCTGCAATACTCTTTTTGTTTCGCAACCATCAACCTTATTACCTTAGTAACAAGTTACAATTGAAAGGACTAACCTTATTACCTTATTCTAAACCTATGAGTATAGAATACAATAATCTGTATACTCATTTTGTTTTTATAACAAGCAATCGCTTACCGATCATTGAGGAAATGCACAGGATAAGGATTGAGAAATACATAACCGGCATTGTAAATAATAATAGATCAAAACTATATACGATATATGCCAACCCAGAGCATGTCCATTTTCTGGTTTCAAGATCTCCGAAATTATCCGAACAAGTCTTTGCAACCATCGTTGCTGAAAGTTCGGAACGATTCATAAACGAAAACAAACTTTGCAAGGGACTATTTGCATGGCAGCAATCAGCATCAGCATTTTCTGTATCTAAGTCTGATGTTGATAAGGTTTGTAAATATATTCGAAACCAGCCTGACCATCACAGAAAGGAAAGTTTCTCAGAAGAGTATGAATCTTTTGTAAAGTTTTATCAAAAAAGTCTACGATGGGAATAAGATTAATAAGGTAATAAGGTTCTATTGAGGTGGTGACATTGATTACTAAGGTAATAAGGTTTTGAGCTGAGTACGAATACAATATGCGCCATGATGATAGACCTGATTTTTTAGCTTGCCTGGAATGACAGAACAAAATTCACATATTTACCAATAGCGGTACAAGTGAATCAAATGCAAAAATTACAAAGGTTTGAAGGACATCATTTCTATTTCACCCTGCTTGTCAGCTTGCTTACTTTTGAATCGAAGGATAAATAAATAACGTTTGCCCGTTTTTAATGAGTCTGGACGTTGTGTAAATACCCTTAATTTCCTTTCCCCAGGAATTTTCATTGGATACACTGGCTTTTCATCTACTGCGGTAAAATGATTTTCAATACAAGATTTACAAATCATGCCTTCCGGACAAGGTGGGCATACATAGATGTCCAGCACGAACGCTTTCATCCGCACCATTAGTTTGTTGTGCACCCTTCGTCATGAGACATCGCCCAGTTCGTTCTCACTTTTTTCATCTTCTCTTCCTTCCACCAATTCAATTTTGATTTCATTGTCCATATACCTTTCCTTGTTTCTGGGTAGGAAGGCACCGAAAATTCCAACACCGGAGGCTGCCAATACAATTAGAAATACAAGAATTGTCCAACGTATTATTTTTTTGAAAGTATCCATGGCTGAAAAATGATTGTAACGCGATGCGATCAGGCATCTGTCATTGATTAAAGTAAAAATAGATTGAACCAACCTGGGTTGGCGATGAGGACTTATCCTCTGGGGAGTGCTGAAAGTTCTGAAGTGCCTGCTAAAGGCAAGGTTCTGCGCTGAAAAAATTGGGTGGTGCGATCTATCAATAAGTGATCCTTTGAGCACTGATGCAGCCGGGTAAGTACGAGCTTGTCAAAAGCAGACTGGCGTGCCATCAAATCACTTCTTGAAATGTGAGATAGAGTCAGATTCTCACTGTTTCCTATTTTCCAGTGGGAATAGGAAACCGTGCGTTTGGTGCTGCTTCTGTTTGAGATGACACAGGCAGCGTGATCAGTTGCACTCTTGGGGCTAGGATTGGCGATAATTCCTGAAAAAGTAAAGGCGCTGAAAAACAGAAGAATTGCCAGCGATAGCTTACCGATTGGGACTATGGATTGTTTCGCATTCACTTTGTGGACCAAAGGTAGTATTTTATTTTATGAAGAATTTCAAGGAATTAGCCAGGGGTAAATTTTATGAGTCGGGTTGTGCTGTCTGTGCGACTGCGTTTTGTAAAGAGATTGTAAGTATTATTAATATCATCCATTTGAATAAATAATATGGGATAGATATTTTCACAGAGGCACTTTTGAATTTGGTTTTATGAAGATGATCGGCCACTAAAGAGGGCAGCGTTCAAAGGTAACCTTTTCCATTCCACCCTCTTTTTCAAAATACTTCACCAAGATTCACAAAG
>JAYVRH010000493.1:0-1539 GCA_043776495.1 Cyclobacteriaceae bacterium | reverse complement strand
TCTTATAGCGGATGTTTTCCATCAGCGTTCCCCGGAAAATGGCGCCGTCCGCGGCAACCATCCCGATCTGACTTCGCAATGAAGATGCCTTGACATCGGATATGTCCTGGTCGTCAATAAATATCTGGCCAGCCTCAGGTGTATACAATTTCATCAAGAGATCTACCGTGGTTGTCTTCCCAGCACCCGACGGGCCGACGATGGCCGTCACTTTTCCAGGCTCAGCAATGAACGATATCCCGCTAAGCGTCTTGCGAGCTGGAGTATAGCTGAAGTACACATCCCTGAATTCAACTTTTCCTTTTACAACCTGCAGCAGTCCACCTTTGTTGGACTCGACTTTTACGTCGCTGAGTCTGAACGCCCTTGAAAGTGAAACAGCATGTTGCTGTAGTTGTACCCATAGCGATGACAACGAATCAATGGGTGTGTACAGTCGGTCGAGATAAGCGACGAACATTACGACATCTCCTGGTGTGAGCTTTCGCTGGAGCGCGAGGTATCCTCCATAGGCGAGAACGACTGCCGTAGAGATGCGCGTCAGCAAAGACTGAAGGAAGACGTATTTATCGGCAAGAATAGTTCGATTGATATAATTGCCATATGCTTCTTCGGTTTGTAGACGCAGTTTCTCTACTTCCCGGTCTTCCGCCCCTGCCAGCTTCACGGTTTTGATCCCCGCCAGTGCATCCTGGATCCTGGCTGAAATATTTTCCCATTCCTCGTAGTACCTGGCCAATCCTATCTCCAGTTTGTTGGCCGACCGCACAGCAAGCATCAGATAAAATGGAATGATTGAGAACGCAAAAATTGTTAAAAGAACATTCTGAGTGAACATGATCCCTATGATTCCAACCAGGCTGATGACTTCAGGTAATATTTGCTGCGAAAACCCGTTGACGACCCCAAACACCTGATCTTGCTGGTTGATTTGTTTGGAAAGTCCGGCACTCGATCTCTCAGCGAAGAACTGCAACGGCATGCCCATCACGCGTGCAAATGTCTTTTGTATGAATTTTTGTTCTATTCCACAGGAAAGTCTGACATTCATGTTCTCACCCATCCACCTGAGAAGAAATCCGACGGTGCCTGTCATAAAAAGAAGGCCCACTGCCCAAAGCAACGTGTCTAACGCTTCCTCACTGGTTCTTCCCGCTACGTGCCCTGATGAGTGAGGAATTTTTTCTGCAGCCAGCACCTCATCGGAATCAATATCCGGTTGAGTTTGCGAAGCGATGGTATCCGAATCACTGGACAGACTTTTTTGAACGAACGAAGTGATCGGTTCCGGGTCGGCACCACTCAGTTCCTCACGTGTTTTATCTTTGGCTTGCTGGACAAATAGTCCTGCGATGTCATTGATTGCCTCACGGTAGATGAGTGGCTCAATAAGACTTGCCCCGGTATGCAGCAGGCTTATGACGATGATCAATGCAAAACTACCCTTGGCGGGAAGGAATAGCTTGAGTATTTCGCGCCAAACTTTCGGTTTCTCGTGGGGCATACAAACGAGCGGTTAACTACTGCATTAAGATTGAC
>JAYVRH010000492.1:0-1540 GCA_043776495.1 Cyclobacteriaceae bacterium | reverse complement strand
AAAATGAACTCATAAAAAAGGCGACCATTTTTTGGTCGCCCTGCTTTATTGTTGTGGCCTCTATCTCCTGCTTTTCTTTTTGGCAACTTTCTTGGCTTTCGTGGGTGCTTTTCGCACCACTTTCTTCACCACTTTTTTAGAAGACTTCTTTGCGGCCTTCACTACTTTTCTGGCAGCCTTGGCTTTCTTCACTATTTTCCTGGCTGGCTTGGATTTTGATTTTTTCACCTTAGCTGCACCAGACGTCTTTTTTGCAGCAATTCGCCGCGCCATGAGGTTCAATGCAGACCCTGCTTTGAACCAGTCAATTTGTCCCGCATTGTAGGTATGATTGACTTTGATCGTGTCCTTCGTTCCGTTCTTATGGTTCAACACCAGGGTCAATTGCTTTTCGGGTGCAAACGAAGTAAGATCAGAAAAATCGATGGCGTCGTCTTCCTGGAATTTTTCATAGTCTGATTCGTTCGCAAAGGTGATGGCCAGCATCCCTTGCTTCTTAAGGTTTGTTTCATGAATGCGGGCGAAGGACTTTACAAGAATGACTTTGATGCCCAGGTGTCGTGGCTGCATGGCAGCATGCTCACGGGAAGAACCTTCACCATAGTTCTGGTCACCCACAACGATTGACGCGATGCCGGCCGCCTTGTATGCCCTCTGCGTGGCAGGGACTGATCCGTATTGGCCTGTCAGTTGGTTCTTGACACTGTCAGTCTTTTCATTGAAATAATTAGTTGCACCGGTTAATGTATTGTCGGAAATATTATCAAGGTGACCACGGAAACGTAGCCATGGGCCTGCCGTCGAAATATGATCCGTCGTGCATTTTCCTTTTGCTTTGATGAGTAACCTTAATCCAGACCAGTTTTTTCCATCCCAGGGAGCAAAGGGACTCAAAGCCTGGAGGCGTTTTGATTTCGGATCAATCTTCACCTGAACCTTGCTGCCGTCTTTGGCAGGAGCGATGAAACCAGAATCTTTAACATCAAATCCATTGGGGGGCAGTTCAACACCTTTTGGCTCATCCAGTTTCACAGCCACGCCGTCCTGATTCAGCAGCGTGTCTTTTAAAGGATTGAAAGTAAGATCACCGGCAATCGCAAAAGCGGTGGTAATCTCAGGGGATGCCACAAAGGCATGCGTATTGGGATTGCCGTCATTGCGTTTGGCAAAGTTCCTGTTGAAGGAGGTAATGATGGAATTCTTTCGATTGGGATCATTGGTGTGACGTGACCACTGACCAATGCAAGGTCCGCAAGCATTGGCCAAAACAACGCCACCCATTTTCCCAAAAATATCGAGGTATCCATCTCGTTCCACCGTATACCGCACTTTTTCTGAGCCCGGCGTGATGGTAAACTCTGCCTTGGCTTTTAACTTTTTATCCACTGCCTGCTTCGCCAGGGAAGCAGCACGTGAGATGTCTTCGTAAGAAGAGTTGGTACAAGAGCCAATTAATCCAACTTCTAATTGTGCCGGCCAGCCATTGCTTCTTACTTCATCCGCAAATTTGGAAATAGGTATGGCTCGGTCAGGAGTGAAA
>JAYVRH010000491.1:0-1544 GCA_043776495.1 Cyclobacteriaceae bacterium | reverse complement strand
TAATCGGCCACTCTTCTTACAAAACTTCCGCCCAGCGCTCCGTCTACTACACGATGGTCGTATGAATGTGACAGGAACATTTTATGACGGATGGCGATCGCATCACCAAAAGGTGTTTCAACGACAGCGGGTTTTTTCTGAATGGCACCGATGGCAAGGATTCCAACCTGAGGCTGCATGATGATGGGTGTGCCCATGACGTTTCCGAAAGTACCCACATTTGATATCGTATACGTTCCTCCAGCCAAATCATCGGGCTTCAGTTTATTTTCCCTTGCTCGTTTCACAAGGTCATTCACTGCCTTTGCGAGGCCGCTCAGGTTAAGCTGATCTGCGTTTCTGATCACGGGTACAATCAGATTGCCGGAAGGCAGCGCTACTGCCATGCCGATGTTTATTTCCTTTTTCTTGATGATGCGATCGCCGTCCACCTGCACGTTGACCATTGGATAGTCTTTGATCGCCAGCACTACTGCCTCAATGAAAATCGGAGTGAAGGTAAGTCCATCGCCTTCCCTTTGAAGGAACGCTGCTTTCATTTTATTTCTCCATGAAACGATGTCCGTGACGTCGGCCTCTACAAAGGAAGTGACGTGGGGTGCAATGCGCTTAGAATCTACCATGCGCTCAGCGATCATTTTGCGCATGCGGTCCATTTGGATGATCTCATCACCGGCGCTGATAGAGGCTGCTACCAGGGGGGCCGCACTTCTTGATGGCAATGCGATGGTTGGCCTGCGATGTTGAACGTATGCAAGGATATCTTTCTTCGTAACTCTGCCTTCAGCCCCGCTGCCAGCAATGGTTTCCAATTCAGCTACGGGTATTTTTTCCTCTTTGGCGATATTCTTTACTAAGGGAGAATAGAAGCGAAGTGTTGATTTATAATCGACAATGGGAGTGTGACTTGAGCCATTCGTTGCGACCGAGGCTGGGACAGAAATAATTGGAGCTGGCTTTACCTCTTTGTTTGCTGACTTTTCTGCAGGAGTTGTCTTGGCTGGAGCAGCGGGTTTGATCTCTTCATTCACATCTGTCGTGAGCACAGCGATGGGGGTTCCTACCTTCACGACATCGCCAACCTTGGCAAGAATTTCTACGAGGGTACCGGCATGTGCTGAAGGTACCTCTGTATCTACTTTGTCGGTAGCTACTTCGAGTACCGATTCATCTTGCTCAATTTTGTCGCCGGGTTTCTTGAGCCAGTTCAAAATCGTGGCCTCAACGATGCTTTCACCCATCTTGGGCATGATCAGTTCTACTCGTGCCATGAATTCTAATGTTTGAGACGCCTAAAGGTAAGGAGAAATTCAGAAGGTTCTTACCCCCGTTACAACCGTTGGGTTTCTAAAACCTGACTTGTGCAAAGAGGAATATCGTAGTTAAGATGTAACATCCTATAAAAAGTCGAAATGAACAGGTGACCAGTAATTTTACTCGCCCGATGAATCCGCATTTCCTTGATTTCCCCTTGGTATAGGCCGATTATTGTGACTTTAATGATTTCATTTTTAAGTATTGCTCCATGATGATTGGACCCTTAT
>JAYVRH010000490.1:0-4902 GCA_043776495.1 Cyclobacteriaceae bacterium | reverse complement strand
CTTCGCGCATGGTGGAGACCGGAATTGAGAACAGTGATAAAGTGGAGATTATAGCAGGACTTCAAGAAAAGGAGAACGTCGTCATCACCGGGGGCTATCTGCTTTATGGAGAACTCATTCTCAAAAAAGGTGGAGACCCGATGTCAGGCCACAGTCACTTTTGAAAACAGAATCCTAAATCGTAAATCCTAAATCCCAAACAAATGATTCCAAAATTCCATCCCACCACGTATGCACTCGCATTGGTAAGCACCATACTTCTTTCCGCATGTTCTGGAAGCAAGCATGAAAATCATGATGAGCAAAAAGACACTGAAAAAATGTCTGAAATGAAAGCAGATGTACCAGCAACAGTAACGGCCACAGAAGTAAAAGCATTTGACAATGTTGACCCTTCTGTCAAAACTCAGATCAATGGTTTTCTCACAGATTATTTTGCTTTAAATCAATCACTGATAGAAGACAACAATGATGAAGCCAAAGCCGCCGCCAAAAAACTATCTGTAACGGTGAGCAAGTTTGACATGTCGAAGCTGATGGGTGAGCAAATGGACTTTTACCATGCTCAGTTGGCTAAGCTCAATGCAGGCTTGAAAGGCATTAATGAAAGTGGTGACATTGAAGAGACCCGGATGGAACTTGCACCTGTAAGTGAAAGTATCTATGCTTTGCTGAAGGCCTATCATTCAAACACGTCGGAACTTTATTACCAATTCTGTCCGATGGCAAAGAATGGTGAAGGAGCGAATTGGTTAAGCAGCACGGAAGAAATAATAAATCCCTATATGGGGCAGCGGATGCTTAAATGTGGAAAAACACAGGAGGTGATTACTCAAATTAAGTAAATGCTTTGAAAGTGGAAGGCAAAAAACTCTTCATCAAAAACATGGTTTGCAACCGCTGTCGCTCAGTGGTGCAGGGCGAGCTTATTAAGGTTGGCCTGCTACCCCTTAATGTGCAATTGGGTGAAATCGAATTGAAGACAGCACCGACCCCTAAACAATTGGAAGGACTGGAGGTTGCATTGCTTGAACATGGCTTTGAGTTAATTGACGATAGTAAATCGAGGTTGATTAATCAAATCAAAAAAGTAATCATTGAACACGTCCACTATGGAAAGGAGGGCAAACTGAAAGTCAATTTCTCTGATTATCTCATCTCCAAACTCAATAAGGATTATCACTACTTAAGCAATCTGTTCTCTGAAATAGAGGGCATCACCATCGAGAAATTCATGATCAATCAAAAGATTGAAAAGGTAAAGGAACTTCTGGTTTACGATGAGCTTTCGTTGAGTGAAATCGCTGATAAATTAGGGTACAGCAGCGTTGCCCATCTTTCAAGTCAGTTTAAGAAGGTGACGGGGCTGACACCAAGTCATTTTAAGCGTGTCCGGGAAGTCAAACGCAAGTCGTTGGATGAGGTATGAAACCCGTAATCGATATAAATGATTTCACAAATTGTGTAACGCACGGGGAGGTCAAACTGGAGACCTTTGTTGTGCAAAAGCAAATAATTATGACTCATAGCTATCAAATATCCGGGATGACATGTGAAGGCTGCAAGGTCAAAGTTAATCACCTGCTTAGTAAAGTGGGTGGGGTTACGAATGTCAATATTGATCTTACCAAAGGCGAAGCAGTAATTGAAATGGAAAGACATATTCAGACTTCGGTGCTTGCGAAGGCCTTGATTGATTATCCTAAGTACAATCTAAGTGAATCGAATCACAAGCATAGCGAGGGCAACATGGTGCTGGAAGATGAAGCGAAGACGTGGGTACAAACCTATCAACCGCTGCTTATCATATTGGGTTATATCACCGTAATTTCATTCCTCACCTCCTTTCATGACGGACAGATCATGGGTATGCAATGGATGAGCAACTTCATGGCCGGATTTTTTCTTGTATTCTCTTTTTTCAAAATGCTCGACTTGAACGGCTTTGCCGATAGTTATGCCATGTATGACATTGTAGCCAGGAGGATAAAGGCTTACGGATACATTTATCCTTTTATTGAATTATCTCTTGGGATTGCATACCTGACCGGGTTCAACCCGGTGGTTACAAATTGGTCAACCTTGATTGTAATGGGAGTAAGCGTGATTGGTGTAACACAAAGTGTGGTGAATAAAAAGAAAATTCGTTGTGCCTGCCTCGGCGCAGTATTCAACCTTCCCATGAGTACTGTGACGATCATTGAAGATCTGTTAATGATTGTAATGGCGGCAGCAATGCTCGCATTACTTCAGCTTTGAAGTGTTTTAACTTTCCTAATAATAAATTAACAAAAACAAAAAAAACAAAAAAATGAAAACACTCAATGTAGTCAGTTTGGTGATGCTCATGCTTGCATTCACCATCAACATTTCTAATGCCCAAACAGATTATAAAGGGCATAAGATTGATGCGTCAGGAAAAATTACTGATAAGGATGGTAATCACATGGGCAATGTGACAAAGGACGGGGCGATCACGGATGCTTCCGGGAAGAAAGTGGCCCATGTGGATTCAAACGGTTCATTAATTGATGGAACGACTGGAAAGAATCTTGGTAAAGTTGGAAAAAATGGAAATTTTGTTCCCTACTCCTCAACAGCCAATGAGTGGACCGTCAGCAATCCGGAGAACGGGGTTTGCCTGGTTAAAGATAAAGATGGCAATGTGAAAGCTGAGGTCCATGAAACCTATAAACACGTAGGTGCCTGTGCCGTTCATTGCCTTACCAACAACATGAATCATAATGAGGTATTGGACAAAAGTGCGGGAGCATACGTCTGCCCCATGCATCCTGAAGTTACTTCCGACAAAGCAGGGAAATGCAGCAAGTGTGGTATGGCTTTGGTGAAGAAGAAATAGTAACATCTTCGGAGGGCATCCATGGAACGCAAGCTAAAATACACCTGCCCAATGCACCCGGAGGTGATCGAAGAAAAGCCTGGCAGCTGCCCGGTTTGTGGTATGACACTGGTGCTGGTAAAATCAGAACCCGATCATGCGGATGAAGAACACCATAGTCAACATGCTCATGGCATGAATGAGCCCATGGGGCATGCGGGGCATAATCACCACAAGATGATGATTGAGGATTTCAAAAAGAGATTCTACATCACCCTTGTCCTCACAGTTCCCATAATGTTACTATCTCCAATGATTCAACACTGGCTGGGAATTCAATTTCAGTTTACAGGTTCAGCATATGCTTTGATGGGTTTGTCCTCCGTAGTATTTTTCTATGGAGGCTGGCCTTTTTTAACTGGACTTGTTCAGGAAGTAAAAGCCAAATCACCGGGCATGATGACCTTGATTGGCTTTGCCATTACCGTGGCCTATTTATACAGCGTTGCCATCGTATTTGGGTTGCAGGGAATGGATTTCTTCTGGGAGCTGTGTACTCTGATCCTCATCATGCTCGTAGGTCACTGGATAGAAATGAAATCTGTTGCCGGAGCCTCACGCGAACTGGAACTGTTGGTACAACTGATGCCCAATGATGCGCATAAGATTATTAGTGATAAGACCATAGATGTGAGGACAGATTCATTAATAGAAGGTGATGTGATCTTAGTTAAACCGGGAGAAAAAGTGGCTGCGGATGGAACGGTTGAGGAAGGAGAAAGCTACCTGAATGAATCCATGCTCACGGGCGAATCCGTCCCGGTAAAAAAGTCCAGGAATGAGAAAGTAATTGCAGGATCGCTTAACGGCAACGGTTCACTAAAAGTAAAAGTGACTCATGCTTCAAAGGATTCATATCTATCCAAAGTAGTCAAACTCGTAGAAGATGCTCAGAAAGCAAAGTCAAAAACACAATTGCTGGCAGACAAAGCTGCAAGAATTTTGACATATGTGGCTTTGGTGTCGGGGATACTTACATTCTTCTTTTGGTGGATCACCGGACAATCCTTATCATTTGCGCTGGAGCGAATGGTAACGGTCATTGTCATTTGTTGTCCACATGCTCTGGGACTTGCCGTGCCGCTGGTGGTGGCCAAATCCACGGCGCTTTCGGCAAAGAACGGATTGCTGATCAAGAACCGGACCGCCTTTGAGAATTCACGTAAGATCACCACGGTCATCTTTGATAAAACTGGTACACTTACCGTTGGAAAATTTGAAATAGTACGAATTCAATCTTTTCAGCCAGGAATCAATGAAAACGAAATTGTCAGACTTGCGGCGGCCCTGGAACAGAATTCAGAACATCCCATCGCCACAGGGATCATTCAAAAAGCTAAAGATTTAAAACTTTCCATTCCTGCTGTTACCGATTTCAAAGCCATTACTGGCAAAGGGGTGGAAGCTCAGGCGGAAGGCAAATCTCTAAAGGTTGTGAGTCCTGGATACTTGAAAGAGAAAAATATTACCCTCCCTCCTTCGGCGCAGTCAACCCAGTCTGAAACGATCGTCTACCTTTTAATACATGATCAACTGGCGGGCTCCATGGCTCTTGCTGACAAGATTCGGCCTGAGTCCGCGGAAGCCATCCAAACACTTCACGAAAATGACATTAAATCTTTCCTATTGACGGGCGACAACCAAGTCGTTGCGAAAAGTGTGAGCGATGAATTGAAAATGGATGGCTACTTTGCAGAAGTTTTACCACATCAAAAATTGGAGAAAGTAAAAGAACTCCAGGATAAAGGAGAGTTTGTTGCGATGACCGGCGATGGAGTCAATGATGCACCGGCATTGGCCCAAGCCAACGTTGGCATCGCGGTAGGTTCAGGTTCTGATATTGCTGCGGAGACTGCCGGAATTATTTTAGTAAATAGCAATCCAAAAGACATCACCAGCTTGATCTTATTTGGAAAGGCTACCTACCGAAAGATGATTCAAAATCTAGTGTGGGCTACCGGGTATAATGTCGTAGCACTGCCGCTGGCAGCAGGTGTTCTATA
>JAYVRH010000489.1:0-4908 GCA_043776495.1 Cyclobacteriaceae bacterium | reverse complement strand
CATGACCCTTGGAGCTGAAATAAAGGATCATGCCATCAAAGCTTAGAAAAGGACTATCCTCGTCCCACTGGCTGTTGATCGAAGGTCCAAGGTTCATTGCAGTCCCCCATTGACCTGCCTCATTCTTCTCAATCACATAAATATCGGATCCACCCCAACCTCCTGGTCTTTCGCTGGCTATAAAAATCTTCTTTCCATCCGATGAGATAGAAATTGAAGATTCATGGAAGGGGGAATTGATAGGAGGTGGTAAAGGCCTGGGCGTCCCCCATTTTCCATCGGTAAATTCACTGACGAGAATATCTCCCTGGTTTTCATCGGTATAGAGAAAGAGTCTCTTTCCATCTGCTGAGAGTGCAAGTGCCGAGTCATGAAAAGGTGTATTGATTGGACCTCCAATATTTTGAGGCGGCACCCATTTCCCTTCTGCTTGATTAGTGAAGAATATATCCTCAAAATATTTTCCGTCAGATGATTTTTGAGTCTTTGAATCTTGGTTAGGCCGACAGGAAGTGAATACCAATAACTCTTCGTCTGCTGTCAATACGGGTGCATAGTCTTCAAATGGCGAATTGACCACCTGCCCCAGATTGGTTACGATAAAGTTTCTTGGATTATCCTTCAGTTTTTTTCCTGACTCACATTCAAGGATTCTCTTTTCTAATTCTTTCAACCTGATGCTGTTATCAGTTTGATTCAACAATCCTTTCCGATCTCGTTGATAATAAAGAATGGCTGAGTCAAACTTCCATTGCCTCTGGTAGGTCAGCCCTTTAAAATAGTTATTCCGATCTGCGCTCGCTACGGAGGAAGGTTGAACCTGTCGCTGATTTTGCCCACCGGCGATCAAAGGAAGCAATAGAAGAAATATTCCCATAAACCTGAGGCGATGGGCATCTTTCATCAATCCTAGTCCGAATTTCATCGTGCTAATTTCTTAAAATTAAACCCCTTTCTTATTGGTATTTTTGTCCCTTTATTCCTTTTATGATCATCCACTCCGCTGAATTTGTTGTTAGTAATACCGATCCTTCACGATGCCCTGAGTCGAACAGGAAGGAGTTTGCCTTCATCGGCCGCTCCAATGTTGGCAAATCTTCATTGATCAATCTTCTGGTGGACCGGAAAAGTCTGGCAAAAACATCATCCACCCCAGGGAAAACGCAGACCATCAACCATTTTCTGATAAATGAAGACTGGTACCTCGTTGATTTGCCAGGCTATGGCTATGCCAGTGTCACCCGAAGTAAACATCGGTCATGGGGATCGATGATTGAAACATATTTGAAAAAGAGGGACAACCTCATCACCACCTTTGTTTTGCTTGACCCACGGCATGATCCGCAAAAAATCGACCTCGAGTTCATTCAATGGATGGGACAAGAGGGTCTTCCTTTCTCGCTTGTTTTTACGAAAGCGGACAAGATTTCGAAAAATCAATTGATGGCTTCCAGGAAAAAATGGGAAACAAAACTGGAGGAAACCTGGTCGGAATTACCACCTGTCTTTTTGACTTCCTCAGAGGAACGTACAGGAAGGGAAGAATTGCTGGTCTACATTAAAACCCTTTTGACAAAGAATTAAATGTTATTTTTGGGGTTGACTAAAAAAGAAAATTGAAACCAGAAATTTGGTAATCACCCCAACTTTCCAATTTCAAATTTCCCTTTGTTCTCATGGGTGAGGTCGTAAAGATATAAGTACAATTGAATAAATATTTGATCCAAAATAAATTATTATGGAATTAAAGGAGTTGGCAAGTGTGGCAGGTAAGGGGGGATTATTCAGAATATTGAAACCCGGAAAGACAACGGTGCTGCTCGAATCATTGGATGAGGCTAAAACCAAATTGGTGGCGAGTACCAGTGACCGGTTATCGTTGTTGGAGGAAATCTCAATTTATACTACTACAAAAAAAGGCACGGCTCAGCTAAGTGAAGTGCTGCAGAAAATTAAGAAAGACTTTAACACCGATCTGGGTGTGGATGGCGCCTCAGACACTGCAGAACTGAAAGCATTCATGAAGGCCATCTTGCCGGAATATGATGAAGCCCGTGTCTATACATCCGATATTAAAAAACTGGTTAAGTGGTATGGGCTGATCTTGAAATACGCACCGGAGATTCTTGAAGAGGAGGCGAAACCGGAAGAAAATAAGTCAGAGTAAATAAAATTTTGATTCGCTTGCTGATCAAAAGCTCTCAGCCTTCTCCACCATCTTTGGTGACCCGACATAAAATGGCGTTCGCTCATGAAGCGACTTCGGCTGAATATCCAATATCCTGCGCTTACCGTCCGTGGCCTTCCCTCCTGCCTGTTCGGCTATAAACGCCAGGGCATTGCACTCATACATGAGGCGCAGCTTGCCGTTTGGGTTGTGTACGTTGGCCGGATAAATGTAAATCCCTCCTTTCAACATATTACGATGGAAGTCGGCCACCAGCGACCCAATATAACGGGCGGTGAAGTTTTGATCCTTACAGTATTTCAAGTATTCTTTCACCGAAGCAGGGAACGAATTGGCTGGACCTTCATTCACAGAAAATATTTTTCCATTTTCTGGCATCTTTTGATCGGCATGAGACAAAAAATACTCGCCCAGGCTGGGCTCATAGGTAAATCCATTTACGCCATGACCCGTGGTGTACACCAGCATGGTAGACGAGCCGTAAAGAATATACCCCGCAGCCACTTGCTCATTGCCCATTTGCAAAATGTCTGCTTCGCTGATGGGAGTGCCTTCGGGGCTTTTCCTTCTATAAATTGAAAAAATAGTTCCGATTGAGACATTCGTGTCAATGTTGGACGATCCATCCAAGGGGTCGATCGCGATGACGTACTTGCCATCATTATTCAAGTCAACAAAGGACTCGGTTTCTTCAGAGATCAAGGCGCAGACCTCGCCTCCTTTGGTCAAAGCCCTTGTGAACCGGATGTTGGCGAGCACATCCAATTTTTGCTGCTCATCACCGGCCGAATTTTGTGAGCCAAGGGGCCCCATAATGTCAATCAGCCCAGCTTTGCTTATTTCGCGGTTCACCACCTTTGATGCCAGGGCAATGTCGCGGAGCAACTGAGATAGTTCACCACTGGCAAATTGAAATTGTTCCTGATTATTTTTGATAAACCGGTCAAGGGCAATGCCGATCGAGTGAGCAATTCGGGACTGTTCCATAAATTGATTAATTCGCAAATAGATTCAAGAAGAAAGTTACGGTGCAAACGAGTGAGTACAAACAAAAGGGGCGTGAAATATCCAATTAAGATTCATCTTCCTTTGAAGAGTATCGGAATAAGGATGGGGTTATTTTGGAACAATCATCAAGAAGTACATTACAAGTATTAATCAAAAATTAGTTTGCTTTGATTTGAGCCTCAAGGGATTCGACAAGACCACGGACAGATCGTTCAAGGATGTCAAAAACTTCCTGAAAATCCTTTTCGCTTCCATGATAAGGATCAGGAACATCAGCCCCAACTTTGATTGAATCGAACATCCGAATTAGTTTGATCTTATCCTTGTATGTCCCGGACCCCTGCAATTGGATCAAATTGTCCCGATTGCTCCGGTCCATCGTAAGGATCAAGTCAAATGAACCAAAATCCTGACTTCCAAATTGGCGGCCAATGTGACGTATTGAAATCCCGTTTTTTAAGGCATTTCGAACAGTTCGTGAATCTGGCGGGTCCCCAATGTGATAGTTACCAGTACCACATGAATCGGCCTGAAAATGGCTTTGCAGCTGTTTTTCAACCACTTGATGGTTAAAGATGGCCTCCGCGAGAGGAGACCGGCAGATATTACCCAGGCAGACGAACAAAATTTTCATGAGGATTACAAAATATCAGAAAAGTAGAAATCACTGGGTTACAATAGAGGTGAAAGAAGAATAAAATCATGCATAGCACTTTTTATTTGCCTTTTGGTTGGAAATGGCCCCGAGCATTCGGGGCCTTTCTTTGTTAATAGCACCCTTGGTGATGATTATTGAATCGGAAAATATTCCCATTCCAACCACCTCTTGATCTTTTATCGAGCCCGCCTTAAGAGTATGATCAACCTCCAGTAAGAAAATGACTGCCAAAATAATATATAGCGGTGATCATTTTTCTTTCCTTCTGTAGAGCACTTCTTACATTTGCAATTTGAAAAGGGTGATTTCTATTTTTGGGTAATTAACTACGCCAGACTGCGAAAATAATAATCTTTAAACCATTAAAAAATAAAGTAAGTTTATTAGCAAAACCATTTCAACTATGGAATTAATCAAAGTCACTGAGCAAAAAGAACCATTCATCGCATTGATAGAACTCTATCGTCCCAAAGAACTCAATGCCCTAAACCCTCAGCTGATGCAAGAGGTACGTGATGCGCTGATGAGACTCGACAAAGATGATCAGGTCCGTGTCATCATTATTACCGGCAATGCTCAGGCTTTCGCTGCTGGCGCAGACATCAAGCAGATGGCTGACAAAAACGCCATTGACATGTTGTTGCTTGATCAGTTCAGTACCTGGGACCAAATTCGTAAAACTAAAAAACCCATCATTGCGGCTGTTTCAGGGTTTGCACTGGGAGGAGGCTGTGAATTTGCCATGACCTGCGATATGATCATTGCTTCCGAGACGGCTAAATTCGGACAACCAGAGATTAAACTTGGAACGATTCCAGGCGCCGGCGGAACACAACGGCTCACCAAAGCCCTGGGCAAAGCCAAAGCAATGGAGCTTATTCTGACAGGAAGGTTTCTGTCTGCAGAAGAGGCGCACTTCTATGGGCTGGTGATCAAGGTGGTGCCAGTAGAATTTTATTTACAAGAGGCCATCAACCTTGCAAAAGAAATTGCTCAAATGTCGCCGGTGGCAGTTCAACTCGCGAAGGAAGCAGTGAACCGTTCCTTTGAAACA
>JAYVRH010000488.1:0-4912 GCA_043776495.1 Cyclobacteriaceae bacterium | reverse complement strand
GCCTGGAAGTAATTGTTCATGTTAAAATATTTCTTTGCGGCTTCTTGCACATCTTTCGAAGTCACAGCCTTCATCCGCGTTTCTGCTGAAAGAATATCCGACGGGTTGGAGCCGAGTTCCGAGCTCCGTTGCAAGCGGCTCAACCAATAGTTGTTATCTCTCAAATCCTCCTGGTATTGCTTGGAGAATGCTTCTTTTACTTTGTTAAGATCTGCCTCTGTTGGCCCGCTGTCTTTAACTTTCTGGATTTCGCTGAAGGTAGCTTTGATGAGTTTGTCAACATTCTCAGGTCCACACGGCAAGGATACATTGATGGTGTAGTTGTTATATGGATTCTTGCTAAGAGTGCCATTCATACCACCACCATAGATTCCACTAAGTTCTTCACGCAAGGTTTCGATCAGCTTGATGTTCATTAATTCTATGAGGGCTTGTAATCTTAGCTGTTCTTCATCAGAGAATGGAACCTCACCCGTGAAGGCAATAGAAATAAAGCTCTTAGGTTCGTTCCCTTTCTTAATTTCCTTTTTCACCACGCCCTTCACAGGTCTAACCCCCAAATCCCGGAAAGATGGTGGAGGTGTTGAAGCAGATGGCAGCGTTCCCAGGTAAGTAGCAATCAACGGTTTTAACTTGGCCATTTCAAAACTCCCAACGATATAAAACGTCCAGCCGCGGGCATTTCCAAAGCGCTCTTTATAGATATCGAGCGAACGGTCGACATTTATTTTTTCAAAATCCTTTGCTCTCGGAAACCGCGGCCCTCTCGGATTAAAAGCATACAACATCCGCTGCACTGAATCCTGAAAAACGGTGCGAGGGTCACTCATCATATTTTGGACCATCGCTTGTTGCTTGGTCACAAATGACTTGAACAAGTCCTCGTCTTTGCGCGGTTTGGTGAAATAGAGATGGACAAGCTGCAGCATCGTCTCCACATCGGCAGTACCCGATTGGCCACTGATCCCTTCACTGAGATTTGTCAAACGAGGAGATGCATTTACAGTTTTACCTGCAAGGGTTTTGCGTAAATCGGTGGGAGAAAAATTTCCAACGCCCATTTGAGAAACCAGGGTGGAGGCATATTGTATGCTGGAAAGCTCCTTATCATCATATAACGATTGCCCCCCGAACTGAAAGCCAGAAAGGACGATTTGATCATTCTTAAAGTCTGTTGGCTTTACGATCACTTTTACTCCGTTACCCAATGTGAGTTCCGAATAACCAAGTTCAGCATTCTTCTTATCGAAAATGATGCGTCCCCCTTCAGGTGCGGCTTCCATGAGGCTGGCTGCCACCACCTTTTCTTCATAGGGGGTTACAGGCAATTTCTCCGCTTCGGCCACGATTGCTAATAATTCTGCATCCGTTGGAATTTTGAAATCAGCCTTCTCAGGCCCCTGGAACGCCACTAACTTTTTTTCGCTTGAGGAAGGAATGTTTTTGGCAGTGAACTCATTGATCTCCTGGAGCGTGATGCCGTCCAGGAATTGTTTGTGATAGTTGTATTCGTTTTCGATGCCTGGAATTGGTTCATCGCCCAGAAAATTTCTTACATACTCCTCGACATAATCTGATGACTCGGACTTTTCGCGCTCATTGTACGCCTGCTCCATGCTTCGCATCAATGATTTTTTTGTGCGATCAAGTTCTCCCTTGGTGAATCCAAATTTTCTTGCCCTTTCATTCTCCTGAACGAGCGCATGAATGGCTGGTGTTACGCCGGCTTTGCCGATCAACGCGAATGCGAAATAGAATTCATAGCCGTGAACGAATTCACCCCTGTCACTTCCACCAAAGACGAAAGGAGGCTCAGCTTTTTGTGTGAGCTCCTGCATCCTCTGGCCGAGCATCTGGCTTGTCAGGTTCTTCACGATGTTTGCGCGATAATCACCAATGGTGGTTTGAACCTTGGCCTTCTCAGTAGCATAAAATATTTGCATAATATGGTTTGTGGCCTCAGGGTCGGTGATGGCAAGTCCCTCCGACGCTGGGCGTGATGGCACTTCAGCATAGGCCCTGGGCCTTTCTTTCGCAGGCGCTTTCAATTTTTCAAAATGTTTTTTTATAAGAGCTTCCGCTTCCGCTGGATCCAGCTCACCAACGACCATGACGGCCATCAAATCAGGCCGGTACCAGTCTTTATAAAATCGCTTGATGGTCTCCGGCTTAAAAGTTTTCAAGGTTTCTGATTTGCCTATAGGCAGACGTACTCCATATTTTGAGCCTTGCAAAATATGAGGTAGCAATTTCTTTAACATCCGTTCCTGAGCGCCTTTGCCCAACCGCTCTTCCTCCAATACGACACCTCGTTCCTTGTCGATCTCAGTAGTTTCAAAGGCAACTGTACTGGCCCAATCTTCCAGCACCAGAAATCCCTTCTCCAGATTCTCGGGTTTGTCAACCGGAATGGGCAAGATGTAGACAGTCTCGTCAAACCCAGTATAGGCATTTAAGTCAGCACCAAACTTTACGCCGATCGATTGGAGAAAGGAAACGAGATCATTCTTCTTGAAATGTTCCGATCCATTAAAGGCCATGTGCTCAGTAAAATGAGCGAGACCCAGCTGATCATCGTCTTCAAGAATGGACCCCGCTTTCAGAGCCAGCCGCAACTCCACTTTCTTCTCCGGCCTGGCATTTTTTCTGATGTAGTAGGTCAGGCCATTTGACAGTTTGCCCATTTTTATTTCGGGAGATACGGGCAGTTTATCAGTAAGATTACTTTGCGCAAAAGAGAAATTCGCGACCAGCAGCAGAAGAAGCAGACGGATGAAGAATTTTTTCATAAACGGTTGATTTTTTTTAGGCGAGGCTTTTACTTAAATGATTTGACAAAATTTGGAATCGGATGGTTTGGTTCAAGCTTAAAATTACGATGAAAGACGAGATTGGGCTAAGACCCCCACTCCCGCCTGATGATCTCCAGCATTTCCGGTTGTACGGCACATCCGGCAATTAGTTCTCCACCAAACAAAAAGTTGCTTCCACCACTAAAATCGGTGACTATTCCGCCAGCCTGCTGGACGAGGAACGTGCCAGCGGCCACATCCCATGAATGGAGGTTGTATTCAAAAAATCCTTCAAAGCGCCCACATGCAACGTAGGCTAAGTCGGTGGCGGCGCTGCCCAGCCTACGCACGCCATGAGAATTTTTCAGAAAACCACTGATGATCTTAAGATAGGCCCCCATCTTTTCGAATTCATAATAGGGAAACCCTGTTGCTAACAAACTCTCTTGTAAAGTAGTGATAGGGGAAACATGTATCTCTTTGTTGTTGCAATACGCAGGACTTCCTTCTACCGTATGAAACATTTCCTTCCGATTCACTTCATAGATAATGCCCAACACCATCTTGTTATGGTAGGAAAGGCCTATGCTGATCGCAAAGAGGGGAAGACTGTGGGTAAAGTTGGTGGTTCCATCCAATGGATCAATGATCCATTGATAGCCATTCTTACTTTCTATGGCGGTGCCCTCTTCTCCAATGAAGCCAGAACCTGGTAGGATTTTGGCAAGTGCCGCCACAAGTTTTTTTTCGGATTCCTTGTCAACGTAAGAGACGAGATTATTAAATCCCTCTTTTTGTTCGATGCGCGCCTTGTCGAACATGGAACCCTCCCTATCAATAAAGTCACCCACCTCAAGGCAGACACTGATCACATTTTTTTCAATGGATTTGAGATCGATCATCGTTTGATTGTTTGACTTTTCACCAACGTAAAAAGAAGAATTAGTGTTGAGAGCCATGCGCTTGTACGCACAACCAACTCGCCACGCGCAAGATACACAACATCTTTAATCATCGATTTCTCCGAATATAAATTCATCATGTCTTTACGGGTGATGGCCGAAGAATTTATTAAATAGGAGTATACCAAAGGGCCCCCCAGGACGATCACAGCCGTGGCAATCCAAAGCCATTGAAATGGATTTTTGGAGAGGAGAGCTTGGTACACCAGTAAATTCGTTAACAATATCCAGAAGGAAGCGCCTAGATAGCCTGTATGAATATTCCATCGTACCCAATTCGGTTGCAGGCGCAAAGCATCTGAGAGAAAAATGCTGTCAACAAGCCCTGCTTTCAGGAGAATATATTCAACAGCAAGCCAAAGGATGACAATTGTTATTTTCCCTGCCCGGCTACCCAGAGTTTGCCGCACCCAAACGTGACCGACAAAAGGCATGGTAAAGAGAATAGCGTAGACCATGCTTGATATCAGGAAAGAAAAGTTGAATGTATGAGCTACGAGAAAGTAAATTGTTAAGGCTAGCAGCACCCACTCCATTTTTTCCCACACGACGGAGGTGTTGTCCGCACGGTCGGTCAGGGCAAATAAGGGGGCCAATGTAAAGAAGATAAAAATCGGGAAGGAAGCCATGAGCCACGCTCCGGTTGCCAATAAGCCTGCTGCAAGAAAAAGCAGAATGGCTGGATGCTTATTCTCTTTTGCCATCAATTACAATCACAATTTCGCCCTTCACCTCTTTCAGTTGAAAATGAGTAAGCACCTGATCGAGCGTTCCGGTAAATGTTTCTTCATGCACCTTTGTCAATTCACGTGAAACCGAAATGGATCTTTCACTACCGAAATATTCTTTCATCTGCTCGAGGGTTTTTATGAGCCGATGAGGAGATTCATAGACAATAATGGTACGATCTTCCTCGGCGAGTTTCTTCAACAAGGTCTGTTTCCCTTTTTTATGTGGAAGGAAACCTTCAAAGACAAAACGATCTGTAGGAAACCCCGAATTCACCAAAGCAGGAATGAGTGCCGTGGGTCCCGGGAGGCATTCAATAGAAAGACCGGCTTTGAGGCATTCCCTCACCAGAAGAAAACCTGGATCAGAAATGCCAGGGGTTCCAGCATCACTCACCAACGCAAAGGTTCTGCCATCAATCATTCGCGT
>JAYVRH010000487.1:0-1549 GCA_043776495.1 Cyclobacteriaceae bacterium | reverse complement strand
GCCAGGATCACTTTTGGCTTCGCCACGATTGCGCGGGAGACCGCAACACGCTGTTGTTGTCCACCCGAAAGTTGCTGCGGGAAGTGATTCCTGCGGTGCATAATATTCATTCGTTCGAGCACTTCCTCCACGCGTTTCTTTCTCTCCTGCGAAGGCACCTTCATGTAAAGCAAGGGTAGCTCCACATTCTCAAACACCGTAAGCTCGTCAATCAGGTTAAAACTCTGAAACACAAATCCAATGGATCCCTTCCTTAGCTGCGCACGCTGGCGTTCGCTGTACTTGGCCACTTCGTTCTCGCCGAAATAGTATTCGCCATTCGTGGGGTTATCAAGCAGCCCGAGGATATTTAACAAAGTTGATTTCCCGCAACCAGAGGGACCCATAATGGCTACAAATTCGCCATCCTTGATCTCCATATTAATGGAGTTAAGGGCAGTGGTCTCCACTTCTTCTGTTGTGTAGACTTTTTCAAGGTTCTTTAATCGTATCATGGTTAGGCCGTTTAGAGGTTAGATGCATATTTTATTCAAAAAGTTTTACTTAATACTTACTTTTTCTTGTTTGGTTACAGTGCATTAGACGCTTTCACAGTCAAATAGTTGCATTAATTGAGAACTAAAACTTCATTCGTCCCGAAGTTTTCGTAAGAAGACGTAATCACTTTGTCTCCAGGCTTCAGACCTTCCAGCACTTCAAAGTACTCGCTGCCCATTTTACGTCCCAACTTAATATCCTTTCTCACGGCGTGATTTTCACTGTCCAAAATGAATACCCAGTTTCCACCGGTGTCTTTATAAAACCCGCCCATGGGCAACAGAAGTTCTTCAGAAGACTGACCCAGTTCAATTCTCATTCTGAGGGATTGGCCCCTTCGAATACCCTGCGGCGTTTCTCCCTCAAAGTTCATGTCCACTTCAAATCTTCCTGCCACAATATTTGGGTAGATGTATGCGATCACCAGGTTGTAGGTCTTGCCTGCAAAATCGGTAGTGGCGTGAAGACCTTGGGATATGCGGGGCAGGTACAGTTCATCGATTGGCACCCGAACCTTGTAACTCCCCACGATGTCCACCTGACCCAATCGCTGACCGGTGAGTACAGCTTGGCCAAGCTCCCAATGACCCATTGAAAGTTGACCATCGATCGGAGCACGAATTACAAGGTTGTCAAGAATCCGACTGACTCCGTCAAGACTTTTGGTCATCCTTTTTTCCGAATTAGAAGTTTCTTTTAACTGGCGGATTCGGTCAACAGAATCATTTCTGTACAGCTCATAAGCAATGCGTTTTCTTTCCACATTATATTTATAATCCGCCTCGGTGCGTTCAAAATCCTGGCGGGCTATGAGTTTCTTATCAAACAATTGCTTTTGACGATTGTACTGCGGTCCTAAAATTGCCAACTGATTGTCAATGGAAGCCAGCAACTGGCGTTGGTCCATATCGTTTCGCATAATCGCAACACGGGTTTCACGGGCCCGGTTGATGCTTTCGTTAAAAGAAGCTTCCTGTTGCAAGACAGAGAGTTCACGATTCAAATTCGTGAG
>JAYVRH010000486.1:0-1550 GCA_043776495.1 Cyclobacteriaceae bacterium | reverse complement strand
AATATTTTTTCGGAGGGGCATCTTTCCGGATAAAAGGGATAATTTTGCCCTACAACTGAAATTGTTGCGAAACGATCTAAAAAGACGATGAATACACCCTTGAGGACAATTGACCTGGTGATGCTGGTAGACGACAATGACATTGATAATTTTATCAGCAAAAGAATCGTTGAGATTACAAAGTTTGCAAAGCGTGTTGAAGTAAAAAGTTCAGGAAAGAGCGCGTTGGATTATCTTACCGTGAATCAGGATAATCCTGAAAATCTTCCCAACATCATTTTTTTGGATATTAATATGCCTGTGGTGGATGGTTTTGTCTTTTTGTACGAGTTTGAGAAGTTTAAGGAACTGGTACGCACCAAATGCAAGGTGATTATCCTGTCAAGCTCAGATAACAAACGAGACATCGATCGTATCGTTAACAATAATTACGTCATGAAATTCATCACCAAGCCCTTGACTGAAATGGCGTTGGATGAAATCAGGCTGAATAATATTTAATTGGGGTAGTATCTTGGTTTTTGTATTTTTGCGCGCAAAAAAAAATACGAAACCATGACAAAACGGCGCCGCTTCAAGCTCTTATCAGTTATTTTGGTCATCATTCTTTCGATGACGGGAAAAGGCCTGGAGGCTCAAGTTGTAAGAGTAGACTCTACTTCCAACTGGAAAAAAGCATTCAAATCTGGAATTAGTGTAAATCAATCCTCCTTTTCCTCCAACTGGAAAGCAGGAGGTGTGAATTCATTCGGATTTACGGGCTTGTTAAACTATAAAGCAAACTACAAGAAAGGAAAAACCTCCTGGGACAACGAGATTGACTTGCTTTATGGAATGGTAAACAACCAGGGCCAGGGATACCGCAAGACGCTCGATCGAATCTTTTTTGACACGAAGTATGGTCAGAGCCTAAGTGAAAAATGGGATGTTTTCGCGGCTTTGAATGCTGTCTCCCAATTTGCAAAAGGATTTAAGTATGTCAAAGATGTTAATGGTGTTGAGCAGGAACAATTGATATCAGATTCCTTCGCGCCAACGTTTATGACGTTTTCATTGGGAGCTGAGTATCACCCAGTGGATTACTTCAAAGTCAGATTTTCACCCATTGCCCCACGCGTCACCTTGTTGACCGATAACAACGGGCGATTCACCGCAGTAGATCCATCGAAACCCTATGGTGTTACAGTCGGTAATGCTACTCGCTTTGAGTGGTATGCATTTCAGATGCTTGCGGAATTCAATAAAGACATCGCGACCAATGTCAACTTGAAATGCAGATACGTTCTGTTCGCCAACTATCAGACGTTGGAGGCAAAGAAAATTGACCATCGAGTTGACCTGAACCTTACAGCAAAAGTTAACAAATTTGTAAACGTGAGCCTGGGTGGAATATTTCTGTATGACAATGATCAGGACATTAGTCCTCAATACAGTCAGGCACTTTCTCTTGGTATATTTTATTCCTTCCAAAATTTTGAGGAGAAGAAATAGCGGCTTTTACGATTCTTGGTGATGATCGAAATTCGACCCATAATATCAGCCGAGCTTTC
>JAYVRH010000485.1:0-1551 GCA_043776495.1 Cyclobacteriaceae bacterium | reverse complement strand
CCGCTTCAATATTGGCGATTTGCGGCATGTTGATTGGACCTGGTGGAAGACCTGGATACTTGTAGGTGTTATAGGGAGACTCTACTTCCTTGTGCTCGTTCAACACGCGCTTCATCGTAAAATCTCCGACTGCATAAACCAACGTGGGATCAGCCTGCAACGCAATGTCCTTCTTCAACCTGTTAATATAAAGTCCGGCGATCCTGGGAGCCTCATCCGGTTTGACCGTCTCCGCCTGTACAATGGATGCCAGAATGGAAACTTCAATGGGTGTCAAACCAATTTCCTTTGCCTTTAATCTTGTGTCCTCTGTCCAAAACTTTAGATATTCATCGTGCATGCGTGCTACCAATTCCTCGGGTACCACATTAAAATAGACTTGATACGTATTGGGGATGAACATACAGAGAATGTTATCCTTTGTAAATCCTTCCTGGTTGTCGGCAATGAATTCATCCAATGCATCCTCAAATTCTTCGGGCGTTACACCAATATTTTTTGTTATTTTTTCATTCAGCTCACTGAGCAACCTCACATAAGTAAACGTCACATTGACGGGTTCCCGTCTTCCACTTTGTAGCGCGTCGATCGCGGCAAGGTTGGTCATGTTTCCCCTCAACATGAAGCGGCCGGGTTGAATCGCACGGTCAAAATCCTTTAATCTGGCCAGGAAGCTAAATGATACCATGTCATCAACGATCCTTTCTTTTCCCAATGCTTCCAAAACACCCCGATAGGTTGTTCCGGACTTAATTACAAAAAGCCGGGACTCCTGATCCACCAGAACATTAGGCGTGTAGATAATCTGGTAGAAATAGAACGTAAAGGTGATCAGCAGCATCGAGCCGACTAGAAATGCTACCAATTTTACTTTTTGGAATTGTGCCATGGATAAAGAAGTTCAAAAATAATAAAACGCAGCCGGATCGAAAGAGTTAGTTTTGAATGGCGGTCCAATGCATCAAGCGAACCATGCAGGCAATACTTCTAAAAATCCATCCTCAAAATCCGGAACCTCGCAAGGTCAAACAGGCTGTGGAAATATTGCAGAAAGGTGGTGTAATCATCTATCCTACCGATACGGTTTATGGCATTGGTTGTGACTTGCTAAACCGGAGGGCGGTGGAACGCTTGTGTAAGATTCAGGATATTAAGCCACAAAAGTTAGACTTGTCTTTCATCTGTTCAGACCTAAGTCATATTTCTGAATTTGTCCTTCGTATTGAGACGTCGGAATTCAAAATTCTTAAGAGCACGTTGCCAGGACCTTTCACTTTCATCTTTGACTCTAATAGCCAGGTGCCAAAAATATTAGGGGTCAACAAAAAGACAGTCCGAATTCGAATTCCGCAGCATCCCATTCCTTTAGAGATTGTTAAATTGTTGGGCAACCCACTCATCACTTCTTCTGTAAAGAATGACGATGAAATAAAGGAATACACAACCGACGCGGAAGAGATTTATCAGGAGTTCAAGCACAGGGTTGATCTGGTGATCGATGGAGGGCCCGGAGGAAATGTCCCCTCCACGATTGTCGACTTTACATCCGGT
>JAYVRH010000484.1:0-1553 GCA_043776495.1 Cyclobacteriaceae bacterium | reverse complement strand
TCTGTGGAACAAATAAAAATTGGAATTGTCTGCTACCCCACTTTTGGGGGAAGTGGAGTGGTGGCCACTGAACTTGGAAAGGCCCTTGCAAAAGAAGGGCACAAGGTCCATTTTATCACTTACTCTCAGCCGAGTCGCCTGGATTTTCTGAACGAAAATCTCTTCTATCACGAAGTCGACTTCCGGTCATATCCATTGTTTGAATACCCCCCTTATGAATTAGCCCTTGCCAGCAAAATGGTCAGTGTGGTGAAGAATGAAAAATTGGATTTGCTCCATGTGCACTATGCCATCCCCCATGCCTCGGCTGCTTACATGGCCAAGCAAATTCTGAAGTCACAGGGAATCTACATCCCCATCGTCACTACCCTCCATGGCACCGATATCACTTTGGTTGGTAAAGATCCTTCCTACGAACCCGTGGTTACCTTCAGCATCAACCAGTCAGATGGAGTAACCGCCGTGTCGGAAGATCTTCGGAAGCAAACCTATGACTATTTTAAGATCACCAATGAAATTGACGTGATCCCAAATTTTATTGACCTCGATAAATTCAAGAAGCAGAAGAAGGACCATTTCAAACAGGCGATTTGTCCGAAAGGGGAAGCATTGATTGTGCATACGTCCAATTTCAGGAAGGTGAAACGCATCCACGATGTGGTGAGTGTTTTTGCCAACATTCATTCGGTGATACCCGCCAAACTGTTGATGATCGGCGACGGACCGGAACGTGACAAAGCGGAGGCCCAAAGTCGTGAGTTGAATATTGAGAGTGATGTTCGTTTTCTTGGCAAGCTCGAAGCAATCGAAGAGGTATTGTCAGTGGCTGACCTGTTTCTCATGCCTTCTGAGAAAGAAAGTTTAGGGTTGGCTGCCCTGGAAGCGATGGCTTGTGAAGTCCCCCTTATTTCGTCCAATGCGGGTGGCTTGCCTGAGTTGAACGTTCAGGGAGTGACTGGCTTCATGAGTGACGTGGGAGACGTTGAAGATATGACTCGGAAAGCTCTATTTGTGTTAGATAAAAACAACCTTCCAAGCTTTAAAGAAAATGCCTTGAAGAGGGCCCAGGAATTTGACATCGCCAAAATTCGGCCTATGTACGAAAAGGTTTATCAGAGGGTATTGGAAAAAATCCAAGTAAAACGGTCTAATTAATTGATTTGAATTAATCTCCATGCATTACTAACTTTGCCGTCCTGTAAATGGAATGTGATGAATCCTGAGATTAAGCCGCAGAATAACGGAACCAAGCAACTTTTCCAGAGTCCTATTTTGGAGCAGTTGAGCCGAACGCACATCTCGATCCCTCTCATTATCTTCTTCCTTTACTCTTCTGTTTTGTTGTATTGGAGTGTCAGTCATACTTCTATTTCCATTGGCACCACAGTCCTGATTTTTTTCCTGGGCGTGCTTTTCTTTTCATGGGTGGAGTACAATGTACATCGCTACGTCTTTCACATGCATGCCGACACGGAAAGTCGCGCCAAGGCTCAGTACACCATGCACGGTGTTCATCATGAGTTTCCAAAAGATAAAACACGGTTAGCAATGCC
>JAYVRH010000483.1:0-1554 GCA_043776495.1 Cyclobacteriaceae bacterium | reverse complement strand
CACTTTACCATACCCAGCGATTGGCAAAGTCACTTTGGACTTTCATCTGAGGCATATCGTAAGAAACTGAAAGGGATCTTATTGAATGGGCATGATCCCGAAGAAGTTATTTTGCTTGAGATTGATCCGCTCAAACAAAATACAGCGATTGATTTTTTAGTAACAAAAGAATTGACCGGCATTGAACCAGTGCACATAGGAGATGTAGAACGTGAAGGCAAAAAACTCTTCTATCGCAAAGAGGGGAGACGAATTAATATTGAGCGTATTTACAATCGCGTGATCTTTGATGAGCTTGAGAAGCGCAAGGATCTTCAGCTCGCATTTAACCTCACCGAAGATGTAGACGTGGAGTGGGCGGGTCATCCGAATTGGTTTTATCGCATCAGTAAGTACACCATGCCATTGATCAAGAGTAAATATATCCCTGAGTGTAAATATTTGTCGGAATATAGAACATTCCCATCTGACCTTGAGCATTATGTACTTAAACCACTTTTTTCGTTCTCAGGCAGCGGCGTCATTTATAATGTCACTCCGGATGACCTTAAAGCCATTCCTGAAGATCAACGTCACGAATTTATGTTGCAGCGCAAAGTGCAATACAAACCTGTGGTTCAGGCGCCTGATGGGTTGGTGAAATTGGAGATACGGTTGTTGTTTCTCTGGGAAGATGGCCAACTGCGCCCTCAGCTTGTCACCAACCTCGCACGACTCAGCCGTGGTGAGATGATCGGGGTAAAGTATAACAAGGACAAGACCTGGGTCGGAGGGTCTGTTTGCTTCTTTGAGAGGTAAGACGATTGTGTGTATCTGCAGAGGTCATAATTTCGCTTGCCTCGGATGCCTTGTGTACTTTTGCGTTGAATGTCTTTACTAAGATCTCTTTTACTTGTCACGCGCTTCTGGAACCTTCTCATCATAGGATTGGCTCAGTATTGCACCGCTATTTTTCTTTTTTCGCCAGACAACTTTTATGATGCCAGACTCTTGTTGCTTGGGATGTCTACCGTATTGATTGCGGCGGCGGGATATATTATCAATGATTATTATGATGTGAAGATTGATTTGATTAACAAACCAGATCGTGTTGTCATCGGCAAAACTATTACCCGCCGATTTGCTTTACTTTTTCATACGTTACTTTCCCTCACGGGAGTGGGCATCGGTTTTTTACTAAGCTGGAAAATTGGTGTGGTTAATTTCGGCTGCGCCTTTCTTCTCTGGCTTTATTCCAACGCCCTCAAGCGACTTCCGTTTATTGGAAATTTTACGGTAGCCTTGCTCACCGGTCTTTCCATTCTTATTGTCAACCTGTTATATCCGCCGTGGTCCATTCTGACTTGTCTATATGCGCTCTTTGCTTTTCTCGTCACGCTGGTACGGGAGATCATCAAGGACATGGAAGACCTTAAAGGTGACAATACATTTGGCTGCAGGACCCTTCCTATTGTCTATGGCATTCGCAAAACGAAAGTGTTTACCTATTTTCTACTCGTGTTTTTCTCCTTACTAGTGATGGCACTCAATCGATGGATCACTCCACTACCCATG
>JAYVRH010000482.1:0-1558 GCA_043776495.1 Cyclobacteriaceae bacterium | reverse complement strand
TCACCCTACCATGAGTGAAGCTATCATGGAAGCAGCGGCCGCAGCATATGGCGAGGTAATCCATTTGTAAAAACGTTGTGGCAGCCGCCAGAACGATTGAGGAAAAAGAATTGATCAGGCTACTGACCCAGCGAGACACGTCTGCGCTTGACTATTTGTATGATCATTATTCGAGCGCCCTTTATAGTATTATCCTTCGAATCATACGCAAGGAAGATCTGGCAGAAGAAGTGCTGCAAGACGTCTTCCTAAAAATCTGGGACCGCATAGCAAGTTATGATTCCTCCAAGGGGAGACTCTTCACCTGGATGCTGAACATAGCCAAAAACCAGGCCATCGACAAAACGCGCTCCAAAGAAATGAGTCAGAGACGGAAAACCGATGACATTGATGACCTCGTAAATAAGGTTGACAGAAAGGAAGCTTCTGAGCTGCAAATAGAAGCCATTGGCCTAAAGGAATTGCTGACAAAACTGCCCGAAGAACAACGGTTTGTGATCGACCATTTGTATTTGAAAGGCTATACTCAGTCCGAATTAGCTGAACAATTTGGTATTCCACTTGGGACAGTAAAAACCCGCACCAGGATGGCATTGATAGAATTACGAGTAATGTTAAATGTGAAGTGAACATACAGGATTACATATCGAGCGGAATTTTGGAAGCCTATGCATTGGGTGAGGTGACTGCGGCCGAACGTTTAAGTGTAGAGCAAAATCTTAAGCAACATACTGAAGTAGCCGAAGAACTCCTCAAGGTTGAAATGACCCTTGAAAAAATTGCGTTTGCTTCTGCAATTCACCCGCGCGCCATTGTGAAAGATAAAATAATGACAAATGTTTCCAGCGCCAGGCTTAATACAAAAGTGATTGCTTTGGTACCGGAAAGAGTACTTTGGAAATATGCAGCAGCCGCTTCTATCGCGATTGCCTTGATGACCTCCTATCTCGCCGTTTACTATCGTCAACAATGGCAGGAGGTGACTATAACACTAACCCAGATCATTGCCCAGAATAATCAGATGGCGCAGGAATACAATGCGGTAAACCAGAAACTGGATAAGATTCAGAGCGACTTATCCATCATCGAAAACACAGCTTTCATGAAAGTGGTGATGAAAGGAACGGACAATGACAAGAATGGTCTGGCTTCCATTTATTGGGATTCGTCCACGCACGAAGTGTATCTGAGCATCCAGCAGTTAAAAGTTATTTCGAATGAAAATCAATTTCAATTGTGGGCAATTGTCAATGGGAAGCCCGTGGATGCGGGGGTGTTTGATTTAAATTTTGCGGGACTTCTTAAAATGAAAAACATAGACGGTGCTTCTGCTTTCGCTGTCACCATAGAGCCACGAGGAGGCAAGAAAAGTCCTACGCTTGAGACAATGCAAGTGCTGGGAACAGTACCAGCAAAGCCTTCTTAAAAACAAACCATTCCTGCCCAGGGAATTTGTTGGTTAGCCCTTAAGAAAAAAGGTAACCCATCTTCGAGTTGACATCGGGTTCATTCGTAGCCCGCAATTACACTTTATAGGTTTCCCGAAGGATTTCAACGC
>JAYVRH010000481.1:0-1559 GCA_043776495.1 Cyclobacteriaceae bacterium | reverse complement strand
ATGAAAAAAAGGGGCCCAGAAATTAATCTGAGCCCCTTTTTCAAATCTTTCGTTTAATCAATTTTCACTCAACCATTCATCGAGATCAGAAACTCCTGGTTATTACGCGTCCCTTTCATTTTGGCAAGCAGAAACTCCATGGCTTCAATTGAATTCATATCACTCATATATTTGCGAAGAATCCAGACACGTGCCAGTTCATCATCTTTCATCAATAGTTCTTCGCGTCTTGTTCCGGAAGCGGGCACATCAATGGAGGGATAAACACGCTTGTTGGAAAGCTTCCTGTCAAGCACCAACTCCATATTTCCAGTTCCCTTAAACTCTTCAAAAATTACTTCATCCATCTTTGAGCCTGTATCGATCAGCGCGGTGGCGATGATGGTGAGTGAGCCTCCGTTTTCAATTTTTCGCGCTGCTCCGAAGAAACGCTTGGGCTTATGCAACGCGTTGGCATCCACCCCACCGGAAAGAATCTTCCCTGAGGATGGTACCACGGTATTGTAAGCGCGGGCCAATCTTGTAATAGAATCAAGCAAAATAACTACGTCGTGACCGCACTCCGTCATCCGTTTTGCTTTCTCCAACACGATGCTTGCAATTTTTACATGACGATCGGCCTGCTCATCAAAGGTAGAAGCAATCACTTCAGCCCTAACGCTCCTGGCCATGTCTGTCACTTCTTCTGGACGTTCGTCAATAAGCAAAACAATCAGATACACCTCGGGATGATTTTCCGCAATGGCGTTTGCAATCTGTTTCAATAAAACAGTCTTACCGGTTTTAGGCTGCGCCACAATCATTCCACGTTGTCCTTTACCAATAGGCGCGAAGAGGTCAAGGATGCGGGTGGACATATTATCCGGAGTGGTGCTGAGCTTCAGCTTTTCATTAGGGAATAGCGGTGTAAGGTATTCGAACGCTACACGGTCGCGGATTTCTTCAGTTGTCTTTCCATTCACATTGTCCACCTTGAGGAGGGCAAAATATTTTTCTCCTTCCTTGGGGGGACGAATCTGACCCTTTACGGTGTCACCCGTTTTCAGACCGAGCAATTTTATCTGTGAAGGTGAAACATAAATGTCATCTGGGCTGGCGAGGTAGTTATAATCAGAAGAGCGAAGGAACCCATAACCATCCTGCATCAACTCCAACACGCCTTCGTTGGTGACAGCACCATCGAAGTCTTTGATGTTCATAATGCGCGCCTGTTGCTGACGGTCTTGCTGGAACTCATTGTTGTTGCGAGCAGGCACCTCATTTGAATTCGGGGGCTGCTGAGATTGTGGTTGAGGTTGAACTTCTTCGAATTTTGGTTGTGGTTCATTAAAACTCGATGCCGACTGTTGTGTTTCGATTTCGGCTTGTTGGTGACCTTCCTCTGCGGAATTTCCCTGGTCAGAGGAATTTCCTTTTTGAACAGGAGCTGCTGAAGGAGTAGCAACATTTTCGCGACGGCGTGGCCTCATTTTGCGTTCCGCTGCGTCCTCCACTTGCTTCTTGGCTGGGGCGGAATCTTTTAACGCCTGTTGATCAAGGATCTTGTAAACAAGATCTTG